>NZ_RZSN01000262.1:0-5417 GCF_003997315.1 Mesorhizobium sp. M1A.F.Ca.IN.020.04.1.1 | reverse complement strand
CCTTGTCGGCAAGCGCCTTCTCGAGGATCTGCTGCTGCCTGGTGATGACCGGCAGGCCGGTCTTCTGGTAGCCGATGTTGAACTGCTTTAGGCCCTCGGCGGCGGCGCCGGAGGACGTGGCGCCGAGGGCGACGGTCGCCGCCAGCAGGCCGAGGCCGAAAACGCGTCTTGTCAGGCTGAACATGATCCCTCTCCATCGCTGCGGATCGGCGTGGGGAACTCCCGCGCCGGTTTGAAGATGGATCAAGGCTAGGTATCTCTATAAACTGTAGAGGAAAGGGTTTGCGAGTTGTGGCCGCAATCCGGAATTGTTTTCTGCGGCAACCGGCTTTCGTCATCCTAGGGTCTCCGCGACGTCGCTTCGCTCCTGCTCCGCCCTAGGATGACGAAGGTACGGTGACCAAACCGGCACCTCACTGCGACCAGTACTGCCATGCCCAATAGAAACTCTCGTCGCGCGGCGGCAGCCGGTCGCGCTCGGCGTCGAGCCGGCCCGGCGGTCTGGGCGGCTCATCGAGTGGCCGGCTCTTCCAGGCAAGCAGCCAGTTGCCGACCTGGGCGAACAGCACGGCGGTGGAATGGGTCATCATCATTCCTCCAATCACTCCCGTCCCGCCCACGGAACGAGCCCGCGCTCGATCCTGCGGATGATGAATTCCAGCACGAAGGCGATGGCCGCGATCACCAGTATGCCCATCACAACGACGTCGGTGACGAGGAACTGGGCGGCCGACTGGATCATGAAGCCGAGCCCGCGCGTCGCCGCCACCAGTTCGGCGGCGACCAGCGTCGACCAGCCGGCGCCGAGCGCGATACGCAGGCCGGTGAGGATCGCGGGCAGCGCGCTGGGCAGGATGACGTGGCGGACGAGCTGGGCCCGCGTCGCGCCGAGCGAGCGTGCCGCGTTGATGCGTTCCTGCGAGACGCCGCGCACGCCGGACGCCGCCGACAGCGCCACCGGCGCCAGCATTGCGATGGTGATCACCAGGATCTTCGACGGCTCGCCGATGCCGAACCAGATGACGATCAGCGGCAGATAGGCGAGCGGCGGGATTGGCCGCAGGAACTCGAGCAGCGGATCGAAGATGCCGCGTCCGACCTTGCTGATGCCGATGGCAATGCCGACCGGAACGCCGACCAGCAGCGCCGCGACCAATGCTGCGAACACGCGGCCGAGGCTGGCGGCGATGTGCTGGACGAGCGTCGCGTCGACGAAACCGTCGCGGGCGACCGAGAGGAACTTCGCCCACACCGCGGCGGGCGAGGGAAGGAAGACCGCCGGCACCAGCTGCAGCCGGGTCGACAGCGCCCATGCCGCCAGCACGGCCAGGATCGTCACCGCGCTGACCGCGCGCGCCGAGACCCCGCGCCGCTTCGGTCGCGACGGCGACCATGGCACGGAGAGCGAGTCGGTCTCGTCGGCCTTGGTGGCCGGCCGTTCGGTGTAGGAGGTCACGCTCACGCTGCTTCTCCCTCGAAGATCGCGTCGGTCAGGTCCGCGCGGGCCGCGGCAAAGGCCGGGTCCGCCTTGATGGTGCGGATGGCCTCGCCTGCCGCGTAGCGCCGGCTGAAGCCGGTCTCGAATGTGCGCACGATGCGCCCCGGCCCGGGCGCCAGCACGACGATGCGGGTTGCAAGCACCAGCGCTTCCTCGATGCCGTGCGTGACCATCAGCACGCCGACCCGGGCCGCCGCCCAGAGATCGAGCAGCGTCGTCTGCATGCGCTCGCGCGTCAGCGCGTCGAGCGCGCCGAGCGGCTCGTCCAGCAGCAGGAACTGAGGCTCGGCGGCGAGCGCGCGCGCCAGGCCGACGCGCTGGCGCATGCCGCCGGACAGTTCCCAGATGTGCTTGTCGCCGGCATTGTCGAGCTTGACCAGCTTCAGCAGCTCGTCGGCGCGCCGTGCTCTTTCGTCAGGGCGCACGCCGCGCAGCCGCAGCGCGAAGGCGACATTTTCCCGCGCCGTCAGCCAGGGGAACAGCGCATCGTTCTGGAACACGACGGCGCGGTCCGGGCCGGGCGCGGTAATCGGCCTGCCGGCGATCGAGGCCGCGCCGCGCACCGGCTCGACCAGGCCGGCGGCGACATTGAGCAGCGAGGTCTTGCCGCAGCCGGAACGGCCGACCAGCACCACGAAATCGCCCTTGGCGATGTCGAGCGAGACGCGCTCGATGGCGGGTGCCGGCTGGCCCTCATAGTGGACCGAGACCTTGTCGAGCACGAGATGCGACATTGGCTGCTCCAGAAGATTGAGAATCCGCCTGCCCCGGAACCGATCCTCGTCGACGGTTTCGGGGCAGGCAGCACGCGGCGTCAGGGAAGAGGACGCGCGTCTGGTACGGCGCATCCCGGAACCGGAGGCCGGCTCCGGGCTCATGCCTCAGTTCGAGGCCTGCGCCTCGCTGACATATTTCGACGACACATATTTCGAGTAGTCGGGCAGCACGGCGTCGATCTTGCCCTGCTCCTTGAGGAAGGCCGAGGCCGCCTCGATCGCCTTGACGGTGCCGCCGCCGAGGAATTTGTCGGAAGCCTGCTCTGCGAGCGTCGGGAAGACATAGCCCTTGAGCAGCTGCGGCACCTCTTCCACCTTGGCGCCGGTGATCTTGGCGATCTTGGCGGCTTCCGGCGACGACACCGACCACGCCTCGGGCTTGGCGAGGAATTGGGCATAGGCATCGCCCGTCACCTTGACGAAGTCGCGCACGGCTTCCGGATGCTTGTCGGCGAAATCGGTGCGCACGATCCAGGCGTCGAAGGTCGGCGCGCCCCAGGCGGCGACCTGCGAGGAATCGAGCACCACCTTGCCGGTCGTCTTGATCTGGCCGAGCGCCGGATCCCAGACATAGGCCGCGTCGATGTCGCCGCGCGCGAAGGCGGCGGCGATCTCCGGCGGTCTGAGATTGAGGATCTCGACCGACTTCGGATCGACGTTCTCATGCTTGAGCGCCGCGAGCAGGCTGTAATGTGTGGTCGAGACGAACGGCACCGCCACCTTCTTGCCGGCGAGGTCGGCGATCTTCTCGACGCCGGCGCCGTTGCGGGCGACCAGCGCCTCCGATTCGCCGATCAGGCCGACGATGAAGATGGTCTGGATCGGCAGCTCGCGGCTGGCGGCGGCCGCCAGCGGGCTCGACCCGACATAGCCGATATCGACCGAGCCGGAAGCGATCGCCGCGATCACGTCGGCGCCGGAATCGAACTTGCGCCAGTCGATCGCAGCCTTGGTCGCCTTCTCATAGGCGCCGTCGGCCTGCGCCACTTTCGAAGGCTCGACCACCGTCTGGTAGCCGATGGTGATCTTGAGGTCGTCGGCCTGCGCCGGGCCGAGGAAGGCAGCGCCGGCGAGCGCGGCCGACGACAGCAGGACGATGCGTCGTGAAATGGTTGACATGAAAGGGCTCCAAAAAAGCTCGAGAAACTGGATTGCCATTTCATAGTCAGCTCATTCTATGGGGTTTGTGGAGTTAATTTCTTTCACGGATGCCGGGTTGGGAGGAAAAAAGCTACTGGCGATGAGCGGATGGGGCGCATAGGCCGGCTAGGAGGAAGCCGCCGCCTTGACCGTCGCTGCAGCTGATACCCGGACAGAGATTGGCCGAAGCCTCACACCGCTGGCGAACAAGAAATCCGCCGGGCACGTCATTCGGGTAAATCCATGCCCCAAACACCAACTGAATTGGAACCTCATTCCCTCCCCCCGCCGATAACTCCAATATCCTTATCGACATTAGGGAGTTGAGAACCATGAGCGACCGGACCTCTCATGCTCACCCAATCGCTGGCAGCGCGGCCGTCCAGCTCTCGGTCATCTCCGACGGCGCGGCGTGAAATCGCCGCAGCCGCCTGAAAACGAAGCAAAATCAACAGCTCTGGCTTGTATATCATGTCACTAGAATTTATGTGTCATGTATGCTTGGACGCAGTTGAAAGGCGCGTCCGGCATTCGATGGTCGATGGCCGCCGGCCGTCGCATGACAGAGAATCGTTCGGTCCATGCTCACGAAAAAAGGCAAGTACGGTCTCAAGGCGCTCGTCCATCTGGCGCAGTTGCCGGCCGGGCAGCTTGCCTTCGTCGGCGATATCGCCGCCAACAATGCCATCCCGAAGAAATTCCTCGACGCCATTCTCGGCGAGTTGCGCAATGCCGGCTTCGTCCAGAGCCGCAAGGGCAAGGAAGGTGGCTACCGCCTGGCGCGGCCGGCCGACGAGCTCAAGGTCGGCCATGTCGTGCGCGTCCTCGACGGGCCGCTTGCCCCTATCCCTTGCGCCAGCCGCACCCAGTATCAGCACTGTGAAGACTGCAACGAGGCGACATGCCAAGTCCGTCATCTGATGCTGGAGGTCCGGCAGGCGATCGCCGAGGTGCTCGACCAGCGCAGCCTCGCCGAGATGCGCGACATCGCCGTCGACGACCTGCCGGTCGCCGAGAAAATCCAGGCCTGAACCGGCCAAAGCTATCGGTGCGCGCATGAGCACCGGGCGCGTGAACTCGATCATCATCGTCGGCGGCGGCGCCAGCGGCGTCGTGCTTGCCGCGCATCTCTTGAAATCGCCGAACCCCGACCTGCGCGTGACGCTGATCGAGAAGCGGCCGCATTTCGGCCAGGGCATGGCCTATTCGACGCTGCTTTCCGCCCATGTGCTTAATGTCAACGCCTCCGGCATGAGCGCCTATGCCGACGATCCGGGCAATTTCGCGCGCTGGGTGCTGGAGCGCGGCCTCGCCAGGCCGGATCAGGGACCGTTCTACGCGCCGCGCAGCCTCTATGCCCGCTATCTCAAGGAACTGCTCGACGAACTGGAGGCGCGCGAGCGCGAGACCGGGCGCCTGCGCCTGATCCGCGAGGAGAGCCTGTCGATCTCGCCGACCGCGTCCGGGGTCGAGGTGGCGCTCGCCAACGGCACCAGCGTGGTCGCCCATCTCGCCGTGCTTGCCACCGGCCATGACGAGCAGCCGGGCGCCGGCCAGGGCCACGCGATCCGGATGGGAACCGAGGCCGACACCGCCCTCGACCCGGATGCCCGCGTGCTGGTGCTGGGTACGGGCCTGAGCATGGTCGATGCCTTCCTGTCGCTGGAGCAGCGCGGCCATCGCGGCGAGATCGTCGCGGTGTCGCGGCGCGGCCTGCTGCCCTCGCCGCACCGCAAGGGCAATCCGATCAAGCTCGACGTCGCCGACATCCCGCTCGGCACCCAGCTTTCCTATTTCGTCGGCTGGTTCCGCGACCTGATCCGCGAGAACCAGAAGGCCGGCATCGACTGGCGCGACGTCGTCGACGGGCTGCGCCCCTTCAACCAGAAGATCTGGCAGAACTGGCCGTCCTCGGCCAAGCGCCGTTTCGTCGAGCACACCAAGGCCTGGTGGGACATCCACCGGCATCGCCTGGCGCCGGAGGTCCACGCCCGCGTCACCGA
>NZ_RZSN01000261.1:0-5502 GCF_003997315.1 Mesorhizobium sp. M1A.F.Ca.IN.020.04.1.1 | reverse complement strand
GGGCGGCAGAAGAGGGGGCTCACCCGCCGGTCGTGCTTGCCGACGACAGGCCGGCCGCCGATTGCCTGGCCGGTGAGAAGATGTGGCGCAACCGCGGCTGGATGATGGATAGCCGGTGACGGTCGGCAAGCTCCGCCGGAGCGGGGTTCGGACTTGCTTCCTCGTGTGGCACAATGGCAAAATGTGATCGGGCCCGCGCCATCGCGCAACGCGATGAAATGAGGAAACATTGCATGAAACGTTTGGTCATCCTGGCGGCGCTTGCGTCGACAATATTTGCCGGAAGCGCCAGCGCCCAATTTTACGGCGAGGCCGCCTGCGTGCTGTTCGAGAATGCGAACTTCCGCGGACGCTCGCTTGCAATGGGTCCTGACGACGCCGTCAATTTCCGGGGCGGCTTCTGGAACGACCGCGTTTCCTCGGTGCTGGTGCGGCGGGGCTGTACGCTCGTCGCCTATGAGAATGCAGGAAGGCGCGGCCGCTCGATCGAGCTCAACCGCAGGGTCCGCGATTTCGGAGGTTCCGGCTGGAACGACCGCATCTCGTCCGCGGAGTGCTATTGCGACCGATATTGAGCTGGTCGAACCTGCCAGCGGTCATAACGCAACGCTCAAAAACAGCCCGGAATTCTCGGCGCTGAAGGCGCAGTTGACCGAAGACATCCGCATTGAGGCGATACGGACCGCACAGCCGCCGTAGGTTTTCGTAGCCTTGTCGCTTAGGCGGCCAGCAACTGCTTGCGGTCTACGCGCTCCTGCTGCGGCGAGCGGGCATAGAGCTCGCGGTAGCATTTGGAGAAGTGCGAGGCCGAGACGAAACCGCAGGCGACAGCCACTTCCACCACGGGCAGCGACGACTGGATGAGCAAATGCCTGGCGCGGTCGAGCCGGATCTCGAGATAATAGCGGGCAGGCGAGCGGCCCATCTCGGTGCGGAAGAGGCGCTCGATCTGCCGGCGCGACAGATCGACATGGTCGGCGATCTCGATCAGCGACAGCGGCTCGGAGAGGTTCGCCTCCATCAATTCAATGATGGTCAGCACCTTGGAATTCTGCACACCGAGACGGGCGCGCAGCGGCAGGCGCTGGCGATCCGTCGGGCTGCGCACGCGGTCGGTCAGCACCTGCTCGCAGACGCGGTTGACGAGGCTTTCGTCGAAGTCGTCGCCGATCAGCTTCAGCATCATGTCGAGCGCCGCGGTGCCGCCTGCGCAGGTGTAGACATTCTGGTCGATCTCGAAGAGGTCGGCGAAGACATTGGCCTTGGGAAAGGCCTCCGAGAAGCCCGGCAGGTTTTCCCAATGGATGGCGCAGCGCTTGTTGGAGAGCAGGCCCGCAGCCGCCAGGATGTGCGCGCCGGTGCACAGGCCGCCCACGGCGACGCCACGGTTGTATTCCTCGCGCAGCCAGGCGAAGGCCGACTTGTTATGATAGCGCTCGACATTCATGCCGCTGCAAACGATCGCCATGTTCGGGCGGTCCGGCCCGGCCATCTTCCTGCGCTCTTCCTCGAGCGAGGTGTTGACGGCGCATTCGACGCCGTTCGAGGCGCGCACGGGCTTGCCGTCGATACTGGTCAGGCGCCAGCTATAGGCCTCGTAGCCGAGCATCCGGTTGGCCGAGCGGAGCGGGTCGAGCGCCGTTGCGAAGGCGATCATGGTGAAGTCGGGGATGAGGAAGAACACAAACGATCTCTTGATCGGGTGCTTGACGGCATTCACGGGAAACCTCACGCGGCCATGACGCGAACAGAATGTCGCTAATAGCATAGCGACATCAGGAAAAATCATTCCTGTCAATCGGCTAGACGGCTAAGCGACGATTAAATTTGCGACACGGGTCGCAAATGGGCAATCGTCGATGGCGCGAGACCGAAGGTTGCTACTTCAGGTTCCAACGAATGCGCCGTCAGAAGAAAAACGCCGCCACGGCGGAGCCGGGCGACGTTGAATTTCATTCAGCGCGACGGCAACCAGGTGCCGTTCGAAACTGCTGTGTCAGGCAACGAAGCCGAGGCGAGCGGCAGCCATGGCGCCGGTCTGGCCGGGCATGGTCTTGGCAAGACGCTGACGCTCAAGAGCGGTCGTCATGTTCATTTCGCGACGGGGGAACAGGCGGGCAAACAGCTTCATCATCATCTCCATTTGGTTGCTCAGACGGGTCGCCTTCGCTTAATGGAGTGGGGCAGCTCGTTTTTGCTGGCGGTGATATAGGCCTGCTCCAGCCAAAACTAAATCGCAAAAACGAAGCGCTTGTTATGAAAAGCGACATCCCATGCGACTTTTTTGAGCTCTGCGCTCGAAATTTACTATTAGTTACAGCGCTTTAACTCGAAACGGACGTCGCTATGCGAGTGCTTCATATGCGTCATGCGACGGCCGCATGGCTGGAAAAGTCATTTGAGTACAAACAAAAGGGCCTGCCGGTCTGACACGCGGCAGGCCCTTAGCACGTGATGCACACTTATTTACTTGGCTCCGGCCCAGGTTCCCACGCCGTAGCGCAATCCAGTCTTGGCATCGGCGGCTTCCGGCCAGCCGATATCCTTCTGCAGTTCGATCGGCAGCGCATGGATTGCGCGTTCGGTCTGGTAGCGAGCGCGGGCGGCACTGAATTCGGTCGCGAGCCGACCGATAGACGACAGGATAGACATTTTCTTTCTCCTCGATTCGGGCAGGGAGGCGCCCGGCAATTGGTTACGTCAGGTCTGTTTCAGCTTCATTTCATGTCGAGTGCAGGCCTGTATCATGGTCGTTCGATGGCTGCTTTTGGCAGCATCCTGCATCGATCGAGTTGACTATGCGCTCGAAGTGATGTTCAATCAAACGAAATGGAATGATCATTTGCATCAGAAAAATTGAAGGCAAGCTCCGATGAACGCCCCACTCAACCATCCTTTGCCGCTGCTCGATCTCGACGTGCTGCGCACCTTCGTGGCGATCGCCGAGACCGGCAGCTTCACCACCGCCGCGAATGCGGTCTTCCGCACCCCCTCGGCCGTCTCCATGCAGATCAAGAAGCTCGAAGACATTCTCGGCCGTTCCGTCTTCGCGCGCGACGCGCGCTCGGTGACGCTGACCACGGACGGCGAGATGCTTCTCGGCTATGCCCGGCGGCTTTTGTCGATCAACCGCGAAGTGGTGTCGAAGTTCATCATTCCCGACATTGTCGGTGTGGTCAGGCTTGGCTCCCCGGACGACTATGGCGAGCGCGTGCTGCCCCACGTGTTGAAGCGCTTCGCGCAATCGCATCCGTCGATCGCCGTCGACGTCACCATCGACCAGAGCGTCAATCTGCGCCGCCGCATGGACGACCGTGCGCTCGACATCACGTTGCTCACCAATTCCTACAAGACCAGCGCGGTCGGCGCCGAGGTGCTGCTAACCGAGCCGATCGTCTGGGCCGGCGCCAAGGGCGGCTGCGCGCATCTGCGCGAACCGCTGCCGGTTTCGCTTTGGGAAGAAGGCTGCGCCTGGCGGGCCGGCGCCCTGGAAGCGCTCGGCCGGGAAGGCCGCAACTACCGCATCGCCTATATGAGCGCTCATACCGCCGGCCAGCGCGCCGCCATCATGGCCGACCTTGCCGTCGCGCCGCTGCCGAAGTCCTTCCTCGGCGACGAGATGGTTTCGCTGGGCGCGAAGGACGGCATGCCCGATATCGGCACCTACAATCTCGCCATGGTGGTGGCACCCGATGCCAGCGCGCCGGTGAAGGCGGTTGCCGACCACATCCGCGCGACCTTCGAACTGTTCCGGGAAACCGGCAAGTTCTGAGCTATTCGGCCGCCGGCGCAGGTCGCGCCGCATAAGTGGTTCGGCGTGATGCATGGGCTCGCTGCGGTAGGATCTCGGCTGTGAGGAAGTCGACGATGCTGTCACGTGCGCGCCGCGCTTCCGGCATATCGATCAGCGGCCAGACGTGGAACATGCCTTCCTCGTAGACGACCTCGACCTCGATTCCTGCGGCGCGCGCCCGTTCGGCGAAGATCAGATTGTCGGGGCTGAGCAGGTCGCGCGAGCCGGTGAGCAGCAGCGTCTTCGGCAGCACCGAGAGATCGCCGTAGAGCGGGCTGATGTGCCAGTCGGAGCGGTCGATGCCGGCGCTGTAGAGCCGGATCGCCTCGAGCCCGCCGGGGATGCCCAGCCAGGGGTCGTTGCGTTCGGCTTCGAACACTTCCGGATTGGACAAGGACATATCGAGGCCGGGCGAGATTAGCACGTGGCGCGCCGGCGAGGGCAGGCCTTCCTCGGCGGCCATCATGGTGAGCACGACTGCCATGTTGCCGCCGGCGGAATCGCCCATGAAGACGATGTTCTCGGCATTGGTCTCTTGCAGCATGCGCCGGTATACGTCGCCGACCATGCCGAACATGTCATGGAAATTGTACTCCGGCGCGATCGGATAGATCGGCACGGTGATGCCGAAGCCCAGCCGCTCCGCCATCTCGGCAATCAGCACCCAGTGATAGGACGTGATCTGAAAGACGAAGGCGCCGCCATGCAAATAGAGGATACGCCGGCGCTCGCCCGATTTCGGTGCGATCTCATAGACGGGGAAACCATCGACGCTGGTCTCCGCGATATCCAGCCGCGCCTTCAGAAGGGCCGGCGGATGATAGTCTTCGGTCTTGCGGGCGTAGGCGATCCAGCGCTGCAGATTTTCGGGACTGGAAAAGGCCTTCTTGCGGCTGTGCCTGAGAATGAACGAAACGACGTGGCTTTTCAAACTGGGCATACGGAACACGGATCGGTCGAGCCGACTAAGAGAAATTCCCCCTGCTATGCGAAGATTGTAGCTCGGTTAAAAATGTCAAGGTTCGCAGCGGGCACATCGGCGTGATGCGACAGCGGTCGCGTCAACGGCGCCCTGGCAGCAGCGCGGCGCGCAACTTGTTGTCGCCGATCGCCGAGGCCGCTTGCCGGCCTCGGCGCTTGCCGAGCAGCTTACATTTGTCGGCGAAGGTCATCAGCGGGCGGTGCCCAGGAGCAGCGCGTGCAGGGCTGCCTGCGGGTCGCTGGGCGGCGAAGCCGGCCAGCCGATATCCTTCTGGACATGCACGGGCAGGTCGTTGAGCGCGCGGATCGCTTTGCTCCGGGCATGAGCCTGCCTGATGGTCACGCCGAAGCGGCCGAGGTTATCGAACATCGACATAGTGGGTTCCTCCGGAAGGTCGCGCCGGCTCGAAGACATTTCGCGCCAGCCCTTCGATGGCGTGCTAAATGCGCCCGGCATGTTTCCGGCGGATTTCACGAAAACAGCGTTCCGGTTTCCGGATCGATGGATCCGGAAACATTTGCATGCATACGAACCAAAGAGAGGCGTCGGGCGAAGGGGACCTATTCGCGCCCACGCCGCGCCGCCCGTTCTTCGCGCGAGCGCCGGCGCGGGGTGGCGTCTCCTGCGGCGCCGTCCTCGCCGACCGTCTTGCGCGGCGGCAGCTTCACTGCGGCCGCGAGCTTCGGGAAAGGGTCGACCTTGTTCGGCAGCGCCATGGCGTAGACGA
>NZ_RZSN01000025.1:0-46411 GCF_003997315.1 Mesorhizobium sp. M1A.F.Ca.IN.020.04.1.1 | reverse complement strand
GATCAGGATCGGCAGGCCGTTGACCACGATGCCTTTGGCCAAAGCCGCATCACGGATCATCGCGACGGGCAGCCCGGCATTGTTGGGCCCGTCCCCCGATATGTCGATGACCCGGCGCGGCGCCGAGTAGCTGTTTTTCTCCAGAAGTCCGGCGCCGAATCCGAGAGCGCCTGAAATCGACGTGCCGCGAAAGCTCCGGAACGGACGACCCGCGATGGTGTCGGCGAAGGCGTTGGCGCTGTCCGCGCCGTCGATCACTTGCCAGCCGATCACGCCGTCGTCGCGCACGACGCCCGCCCATTCGAAATAGGCGAGCGCGATGCGGCCCCTCGGGCCCGAGCGCGCGGCGCTGATGAAGTCGGGATGGCGCAGCGCCTCGACATAGCCGGCGCGCTGCAGGGCGAACTCTTCTTCGTCCATCGATTGCGAGATGTCGACGGCCAGCACGAGTTCCACATCGACGGCAGTGCCTCCGATGGCAGGCATTGGCGCTGCCTCGGCGCAGGCAAGGCATGCAAGCAGGCTGAACAGCTTGAGCATGGCAGGCTCCACCACGCCGGGATTCTTCCCGGCGATCGCGGCGAAATAAAGCTATTTCTTGGCGCGCGCGGCAACAGGCGGGGGTTCGATCGCCCCGGCGCGGAGACGGGCCGGCTTCAGCGCCGATCCGCTGCTGTCCTTGACGATGGTGAGCGCGCGCGGGAAGAACTGGTTGTTGTGCAGACCGCGCCCGATATTGAGGATAGCGGCGTGCGGCAGTCTGGCCTGCAGCATCGCCAGCACGCGCCGAAGCGTGGCGCCGTCGAACGTATCCAGCGCTTCGTCGATGATCACCCATTTCGGCTTCCTCAGCGCCAGCCGGGCGAAGGCGAGTAGCCGCTGCTCATCGTCGGCCAGCTCATGCTCCCAGCGCGCCGAGCGGTCGAGCTGGAACGAGAGGCGCTCGAGGCCGACTTCACCGAGCACGGCGGAAATCTCGTCGTCGTCGATCTTGGTGCCTTCGGCATGGTTGAGCACGTCGCGCAGCGTGCCGAGCGGGAAATAGGGGGTGCGCGGCACGAAGAACGGTGTCTCTCCGGCCGGCATGCCAATGCGGCCGCCGCCCCATGGCCAGAGGCCGGCGATCGCGCGGAAGAACAGCGTCTTGCCGGCGCGCGGATCGCCGGTGATCATGACGCGCTCGCCGGCCTTTATCTCGACCTCCGTCTCCGCAAGCCTGGTGCAGCCGTCGGGCGAGGCGACTTCGAGCTTGTCGAATGTCAGTGTGCCATTTGCGTTTTCGCCGAACGCGATGCGCTTTTCCTTGGCATGCAGGATGTCCGTTTCGCCGAGCGCGATGCGAAAGTCGGCAACGCGCATCAGCGTTGCCCGCCAATCGGCGATGGCGCCGATGTTGTTGATGAACCAGCGCAGCGAGGAATTCACCTGGTTGAAGGCGCCGACGGCCATCATCAAACCACCGAAGCTGATGTCGCCCGCGAAATAGACCGGTGCGGCGACCAGAATCGGCGCCACCACGGTGATCCAGCCATAGGCGTCGGTAACCCAGGACAGGTTGATCTGGGCGCTGTAGATGCGCCGCATGGCGTCGAGCACGCCGCCGAGGTCGAGCTCGAGCTGCCGCCTGGCGTCCGCCTCGCCATGGGCGAGCGCGATGGCGTCGACATTCTCGTTGACGCGGACCACGGAGGAGCGCAGCACGGCCTCGCGCGTGTAGCGATCGCTGTTAAAGCGGATCAGCGGCCGGCCTACCAGCCAGCTCAGCCAGGAGGCGATGCCGGCATAAAGGATCGCCGCCCAGACCATGTAGCCCGGTATTTCCAGCGAATGGCCGCCGACATGGAAGACGAAGCCGGAAGAGAGCTCCCACAGCACGCCGATGAAGGATACAAGCAGGATGAAGGATTGCAGCAGGCCGACGCCGAGATCGGTCGACAGGTCGGAGAGATGCCCCGCGTCCTGCTGCATGCGCTGATCGGGATTGACGCCGATCGCACCCGCATGGGTGAGCCGGAACGCACGCGCCGGCCGCATCCATTCATCGATCAGGTCGAGCGTCAGCGCCTCGCGCAACTTCAGCCGGATCGTCTGGTTGAGCCAGGTCTGGCCGACATTGAGCACCAGGAGGCTGCCGGCAATTGCGGCAAATACCATCAGCTGATGCAGGAAGCCCGGCAGGTCGCGCCGCGCCAGGGCATCATAGAAAGGCTGGTTCCAGCGATTGAGCAGCACTTGCCCGATCGAGGTCGCGACGATGACGCCGACAATGCCGATCGAGGCCCACAGGAGCCGCCTGCGGACCGGCGATGCCTTCAGCGCCAGCCTGATCGCCGCCAGCTGGTCTGAGAGGCGGCTCGTCTCGACTGAGAACGCGGCCTGTTCGATACTGGGCGTGTGGTCCATATGCGAGATCCCTGCTGCCAGGAACGGTCATTGGCGGCGATGCCGCACCCCGAACCCGGCTCTGAGATAGGGTGACGATTGCCGTATGACGCAAGGCTTGGCCCCGATCACGAACGCGTCATCCGCCCGCCCGCGGCACCGGGTCGTCGGCCCGACGTCCGAGCGTCGTTGCGCCCTGCGGCGAGAACACCGGCACGAAGACGCGGCGCGACGCGCGCTGCGCGACAGGCACGCCCTGGTAGAGCCGCTTCTGCGCCTCGACGACGATGACCCCGGAAAAGATCGGCCAGAGCCGCCGGCCGGCTCGCTCCAGCACGTTGTGGAACTGCATCATGGAGCGCCGCGGCGACGGCGGGAAGAACAGCGCGTCTGACCATGCGGCCGGCGTGAAATTGGCCTCGCGTAGCAATTCGGTGAGCTGGCCGCGCGAGAACGGCCGGCCGTTGCCGAAGGGCGTGTGCTCGAAACGCGCCCAGACGCCGCGCCGGTTGGGCACGACGATGACGACCCTGCCCGCCGGCGACAGCACGCGCCAGATCTCGTTCAGCGTCTCGCGCGGATTTTCGACATGTTCGAGCGAGTGGACGAGCAGCATGCGGTCGATGCAGGAATCGACCAGCGGCAGCTCCTCGTCGAAGACCAGCGCCGTCGCCGTCGGCCCCGTCGCCGGCCAGACCACCGCCCCTTGCGTCGCCGGCATGAAGGCAAAGACGCGCTCGGCATCGGCGCCGAACCGCTCCAGCCACGGCAGCGTGTAGCCGAGACCGACCAGGCGCTCGTTCGGAACGGGCGCCCATATCGACGACAGCGACATGGTGATCGCGCGCTCGGCGAGGCGCCCGAGCGTGGTCGAATAGAAGGACCGGAGATCGACGATATCGGAATGCATGCGCCGGACGGTAGCCGCGATATCCGGCGAGTTCAACAAAGGCGGATGACATCCGCGGCCGGGCGCCCTATGTCTGCGGCCATAACGGAGAGCGACGAGATGCCGGTCGAAATCGAACAGTTCATGTGCCGTACCGACAATTTCGGCGTTCTGGTGCATGACGCCAGAAGCGGGCAGACGGCGATCATCGACGCCCCGGAAGAAGCGCCGATCCTGGCTGCGATCAAGCGCACCGGCTGGACCCCGACGATGATCCTGACCACGCATCATCATGGCGACCATGTCGAGGCCAATCTGGCCCTGAAGGAGCGCTTCAAGCTCACCATCGTCGGACCGGAAGCGGAACAGGCGAAGATCCCCGGCATCGACGAGACGGTCAGCCAGGGTTCCGTCATCCGCCTCGGCGAGGAAAAGATCGAGGTCATCGAGACGCCCGGCCATACCGCCGGCCATGTCTCTTACCATTTGCCGGCCTCGAAAGTGGCCTTCACCGCCGACACGCTGTTTGCGCTGGGCTGCGGTCGGCTCTTCGAATGCAAGCCGCCGGTTATGCACGATTCGCTGAAGAAACTTGCCGCCCTTCCGGCCGAGACCGTCATCTATTGCGGCCACGAATACACATTGGCCAACGCGCGCTTCGCCCTGACCGTCGACCCCAGCAATTCAGCATTGAAAGAGCGCGCCGCCAGGATCGAGAAGCTGCGCGCCGACAATAAGCCGACCCTGCCGACGACGATCGGCGAGGAACTGTCGACCAATCCGTTCCTGCGCTGGCACGACCCGGCGATCCGCAGACATCTCGGCATGGAGAGGGCGAGCGATACGGACGTGTTCGCCGAGATCCGCAAGCGCAAGGATAACTTCTGAGCGCTCCTGCATGACCAGCGCCGCCGAAATCATCGCCGCGCTCGGCCTCGAGCCGCACCCCGAGGGCGGCTGGTATGCCGAGACGTTTCGCGACGCGGAGGGTGGCACGCGCGGCCATTCGACCGCGATCTATTTCCTTTTGGAGCAAGGCCAGCGTTCGGCCTGGCACCGGGTCAAGGACGCGGCCGAGGTCTGGCATTTCTATGCCGGCGCGCCGCTGGCTCTCGCCACGCACGAAGAAGGCTCCGGCACCGTCGTCGAACATCTATTGGGCGCGGCACTTTCCGCCGGCGAGCGGCCGCAGATCGTGGTCCCGGCCGGCTGTTGGCAGTCGGCGCGCAGCCTCGGCGGATGGACGCTGGTCGGCTGCACGGTGGCACCGGGCTTCGATTTCGCAGCCTTCGAGCTGGCCGAGCCGGACTGGCAGCCGAAAACAGCCTAGGCCAGCAGGAAACCAAGCGTGATCGCCAACTGGGCCGCATAATAGAGCACCCAGACCGCGTAGCGCATCCAGACGCGATGCGGCGAGCTCGCGGCCAGCAGGAAGCGCTCTGCCGCCAGCAGCCCGTCCGATATGATGAACAGCACGGCTCCGGCGATGACCCAGGGATGAAAGGTCGTGAGCGCCGAAACACCCATGGCGAGGATCGCCCCGGCATAGACGGCGACCGGAACGCGCAGGGCAGCTCCGACGCGCCGCCAAAGCGCGGCGAGCATCGTGATAACGAAAACCGCCAGCGCCAGCGCAATGGCGCCGCGCCAGGACTCGGCGGTGAGCAGGCCGATTCCGCCACCGGCGTTCAGGAACAAGGCGACATAGGCGACATGTGCGGCAAGAAAGCTCGCCAGCCCTGCAAGAAAGGCTTTTTCACCGTCTTGGGAGAGGAACGCGTAGCCGGCGGCGCTGAGCGCCAGCGCTGCGACGAGCAGCGGCGGACTGCCCTGCATGACGGCGAGCGCCGCCAACAAGG
Organism: Mesorhizobium sp. M1A.F.Ca.IN.020.04.1.1; assembly: GCF_003997315.1. NCBI lineage: Bacteria > Pseudomonadati > Pseudomonadota > Alphaproteobacteria > Hyphomicrobiales > Phyllobacteriaceae > Mesorhizobium > Mesorhizobium sp. M1A.F.Ca.IN.020.04.1.1. The sequence goes on along the minus strand of NZ_RZSN01000025.1, from coordinate 41,281 downwards.
CCACGGCCAGCGTCTTGGCGGCGGAACGGGCGAGGCGTGGCGGCAGCTCGAGCGCAAGGACGTAAATCGCGGCGGCGGCGATCGAGAACAAAAGCGTCGCATTGGGATTGGCGTCGATGCCGCCCGGAAACGGCATCATGCGCGCGCTCCGCCGGTCGCCGGCCTGCGCAGCCCCGAGGCTTTGGTGAGCAGTGCAAACAGCGCCCACAGGGCGTCCGCCGAGAAACCGATCAGTGTTGCGCGCCCCATGCCCCATCCCCGGCGGCGCGCCGTGGCGCCTAACTATTCGGCTGCTTCGAACCGTCTTGCGCTGATGGTCAGCGGGCCGATCTGGGTCCCGACCGTGGCGCGGATCGGCGCATATACGCCGGATTGGCCGACGGGTGCAAATGTCACCATCATGCGGCTTTTGTTCTTCAGGAAGTCCAGCGCCTTGCGGCCCTTGCGATAGCCCGCCACCGGCTCGAAGCCCATCTTGCAGGTCACGGTGTCGCCTTTGTAGCCCGGCACCGAGATCGAGCCTTTCGAGGCATAGGTCAGCGACAGGTTGGCGCGCATCTCGCCATCGTAGAATTTGACGGTCCGCCCGCAGACCTTGTCCAGGCTGTCGGCATGGACGACGGTCGCGGCCATCGGATCGACCACCGATTTCAGGTCGCCGGAGCCGACCGGCACCCAATTCTTGGGATCGCGTTTGCCGGGCTCCGGAACGACCTTCGTCGAGGAGACGTCGCCATCGGCGAAGCGTATGTCGACCACCGATGCCTTCTTGCCGGAAGTATAGTCGGCCCGGAAGGCCCGCGGCCGCATCTGCTGGCCCGAAATCGTACCCTTCGACGAGATCGTGCCTTTCGTATCGTCGAACAGCTTGGCGATGCCGGCGGCCGAGACGGTGCCATTGATGGCATAGGTGTCGCCGTCGTAACGGCTGGAAAACGTTGCCCTGGCGACCGAAAGGCCCAGGAACGACACGGTGTATTCGCCCTTGAAGGACTGCGGCGAGGCAGCAGCGAAGGCGGTTGTAGGCACAGCGACGGCGAGCAGCGCGGCAAGGGCTTGGGAGGGGCGAAGCATGGCGGCGGCAGGTCCTTGATACTGGCGGAAACGCAACGGTTCCAGCCTGGCAATCCCTTCGCGCAGGGCTTATACGACGAATTTCGGCCTTTATATGGAGCGAGCTTGGCCGCCGCGTAGGTGCCGGAGCTTGACGTAGTGGCGAAATGCAACTATGGAACGCCAACTTTTCCAAAGGCCGCCTGACCGAGACCGCGCGCCGCCTGGCGCGGGCAGAATGGTTTGGCAGGTTTAGAACTGAAGGTTAGACAAGATGTCCCGCACCTGCGAGCTCACTGCCAAGGCAGTCCAGACCGGCCACAATGTGAGCCATGCCAACAACAAGACCAAGCGTCGCTTCCTGCCCAACCTGGTCAATGTGACGCTGATTTCCGAAGTGCTGAACCAGAACGTTCGCCTGCGCATTTCGGCCAACGCGCTGCGTTCGGTCGAGCATCGCGGCGGCCTCGACGCGTTCCTGGCCAAGGCCGACGCCAAGGAGCTGTCGCAGCGCGCTCGCCTGCTGAAGAAGCAGATCGCGAAGAAGCTCGCCGAGCAGTCGGCCGCCTAAAGCTCTCTTTTCAGGCGGGGGACGACCGCCTCGAGCACCGGCTCCAAACTGGTGCTCGGACAGTGAGCGCCGGTCATGACGCTCGGCTGGTTCCATTACCCAGGATAAAAAAATGAACTTCCTTTCACGATACCTGCCTTTCGTGGCCGCCATGGCGCTTGTCGTCGTGGCGTCCAACATCCTTGTCCAGTTCCCGATGCAGGGCCAGATCGGCGGCCTGTCGCTGGCCGACCTGCTCACCTGGGGCGCCTTCACCTATCCTTTCTCCTTCCTGGTCACCGATCTTGCCAATCGTCGCTACGGCCCGGCGGTGGCGCGCAAAGTGGTCTTCGTCGGCTTCATGACGGCGGTCGTCTGCTCGATCCTCGTTCCGCCCTTCCTGTTCCGCCACGGTCTGATCGCGTTCGAGACCGCCGCTGACCGGCTGGTGCGAATCGCGGCCGCGTCCGGCGCCGCCTTCCTCGCCGCACAACTGCTCGACGTGACCGTGTTCAATCGTCTGCGCCGGCAAAGCTGGTGGCGCGCGCCGATCGTCGGCACGCTGGTCGGCTCTGTCTTCGACACGGTGGTGTTCTTCGGCGTCGGCTTCTCCGCCGCCTTCGCCTTTGTCGGGCCGAACGACGGCTTCGCGCTGGAGACGGCACCGCTGATGGGCGTGATGCCTGTCGAAACCATGCGCTGGGTGTCCTGGGCGCTTGGCGATCTCTCGGTCAAACTGATCATCGCGGTGGTGGCACTGATCCCCTACCGGCTGCTTGCCGCCCGCTGGAGCCAGCCGGCCATCGCCTGACCCTTGAAGCGGCCCTTCGCGGCTTTACGCTTTGTTACGGCCATTGGTGCAGGATCGCCAAAACGATCCAGGACATTGCCATCAGCATGACCATCCAGGGCACCGGTTGGAAACATGACCTTCTGCTTGCGCTCTGCGCGACGCTGCTCGTGCTGGGGATCAATGCGATCTCCGGCTTCCCAACGATCGCGGACCTTGGCGCCGACAATGACAGCATGCTGAGGCTGGTCGAAGTTCGCGACCTCTTGGCTGGACAGGGCTGGTTCGATCTTCATCAATACAGGATGGGCCTGACCGGCGGCTTCGTCATGCACTGGTCGCGGCTGGTCGACACCCCGATCGCGCTGATCATCTTCACCTTCCAGGCCCTAGGCGCCAGCACGGCTGCCGCTGAAAAGGCAGCGCAGATCATCTGGCCGCTTTCCCTATATGGGCTCACCATATTCGTCATCCTGCGCGCTTCCCGGCGTTTCGCCGGTACGGACGTGGCGATGCCTGCGCTGGTGCTGTCCACTGCGGCGCTGTTCTTTATCGGCATTTTCCACCCTGGCACCCTTGACCACCACAACGTCCAGCTCCTGCTCACGGCAGCCAGTCTCTGGCTTATGACGGAGGCTCCCTTCCGGCGGTCAGCCGCTCTTCTGTCCGGCCTGTGTGCAGGCCTCACCCTTGCCGTCGGCATGGAGACGGCGCCTTATGTGGCCACACTTGGCGCCTGCGCCGCCGTGCTCTTCATCTTCGATGAAAGCGAGCGCCAGACCGTGCGCGGCTTCGGCATCGGATTTGCCGCGATAGCTTTGGTGGTTCTCGTTGCCACCATACCGCCGTCGGCCTGGGGCGTGGCCGAGTGCGACGCCTTCTCGGCTTTCCAATTCGTCATCGCGGCGCTGTCGGGCTTTGGACTCGCGGCGATTGCGGGTCTACCCGGACAGTCGACGGCTAAGAGGCGGTTCCTCTCAATGTCCGCGTTGGCCGTTGCAATTGCGGCCGTTGCGCTCCTGTTCTTCCCGCAATGCCTGGCATCGCCCTATGCCGGCATGGATGAGCGCATTCGCACCTATTGGCTGAACGACGTCGTTGAGGCGCAGCCCTTCCTCAGCGTAGCCGTCAACGAGCCGAAGCTGATGGCGGCGCGTTATGTGACGCCCTTCATCGCAATCCTGTTGATTGGCCTTCAGCTGCGCAGCCGCCGCCTGCGCCGCGAGGAAGCCCTTACCGCCGCGCTGCTGATCGTCGCTTTCGCCGTCAGCCTATGGCAGGTGCGCGGCTCGACCTTCTCGGTTGCCTTCGCGGTGCTGCCGCTCTCGACCTGGATCGCCGGGGTTCGCCTGCAGGCAAGCGCCGCGCAGCCGTGGCGCGTCTCCACCCGCATCGCGGCGGCATGGCTGGTGTCGCTCAATGCGACCTGGGCCGGCGTCGCCGTCGCCGCGCAGTCCGTGGTCCAAAAGGCACCCGCAAAGATCAATTCCGATGCCGATCATGCGCTGACCTGCGGCAAGGCCTCGGACTTCAGCGACCTGGCCGGCATGCCGGCAACGACGGTGCTTGCGTCCTCCAATCTCGGCTCCCCCATCTTGATGTTTACCGGCCATAGGGCGTTGGCCGGCCCCTATCATCGCAATGTCGGCGGCAATCTCGCCATGCTCGACGCCTTCATGGGAACGCCGGATGCCGCCCGCGCCATCATTGAGCGCGAGCATGTCGGGCTGGTCGCCATATGCCGCGGCAATTCGGAAGAGCTTTCGCTCGCCGCCCAAGCTCCCAAGGGCCTGGCCGCGAGGCTGCTGAAGCGGGACGTTCCCGATTGGCTGGAACTGGACAGGGCGACGGCGAGCAAGCCGGTCGAGATCTATAAAGTCCGCTGAGGGCGGGCAACTTCGGGACAAATGCGCAGCGGTTTTCCGTCCCGAATTGAACGAAACCAAGCACCGCTCAATCCTGGTGCAGGATGAATTCCAGGTAGAGGTTCCGCTGCAGGATCGATTGATTGTTGTCCGACACCAGCGACACCATCAGCGCGCCGTCGTCGCGGGTCCAGACGTCGAGCCCTTCCATATTGTCGATCTGGTAACCCATATCGGCGTCGATCAGCACCGGGCCGTCGGCGACCGCGCCCTTCTCGATGCTCTCGCCATAGATACGCCTCAGCCGCATCTTCACCCCGCGCGCCATCGAGAAGCTGCGTTCGAGCAGAAGCAGGTCGCCATCGGGCAGGAAGGCGCCGTCAGTGATGTCGAAATTGCCGTTGCGCTTGACGGTGAAGACGCCCTTCCTCGGTCCCTCGATGATGGCGGCATAGATGTTGCCGGCCTTGTCGAGGCTCTTTTCCGACACCACGACCAGGCCGCCCTCGTGCTGGCCGTAAGGGTTGGCGTGTGTGACCGTCTCGAAGCCGCGGTTCTGGCGCAGCTCCCGCGCCGGGACCAGATAGTCGAGCGTCTTGAACGGCGCCTTCATATTGTCCGGCTCGACCTTGAACTGGACGACGCGCTGGTCGCGCTCGAAACCGACGGTGGCGTTACCGTCCTTGACCGCGAGGCCTTCGGCGTCGACCTCCCACTTCTTCTCGATCGGCTGGCCCGAGGCGTCGACCATCTGCTGCATGCGGAAATTCGACACGCCCGAGGGGCGCTTGTCGGCATCGTGGGTGATGGTGCCGAAGAACCACAAGCCGGTATCGGTGACGCCGATGAAATCGCTGCCTGATTTGAGGAAGCGGAAAGCCGAAAGTGCGCCGAAATCGCGCGACGGCGAGGTCATCTCCAGCCCGCCGACGAACTCGAGCGACCCGAACTGTTTCCGGTCGCGGCCGATATGGAACTCGGTGATCGGCCGCGCTGAAACTTCGATCGTCTCGACCGCAGCGCCTCCCTCGGCGAAGACCGGAGAGGCGGCCGAACAGACCAGCGCGCAAACAAAAGCCGTCCGCCGGAATCCGCCCCGCGAAAGGATCATCCGGCGCGCCTCAAGCCACCGCGCCGCGTGTCGCGCGCGCTCTCCTCGCCGAACAGCGATGCCAATTGCTCCGTCATGGCGCCGGCCAGCTCTTCGGCATCGACGATGGTGACGGCGCGGCGATAGTAGCGCGTGACATCGTGGCCGATGCCGATGGCTAGAAGCTCCACCTGCGAGCGCGTCTCGATGAGATCGATCACCGCGCGCAAATGGCGCTCCAGATAGTTGCCGGGGTTGACCGAGAGCGTGGAATCGTCGACCGGCGCGCCGTCCGAGATCATCATCAGGATCTTGCGCTGTTCCGGCCGGCCGATCAGCCGGTTGTGCGCCCAAAGCAGCGCCTCGCCGTCGATGTTTTCCTTGAGCAGGCCCTCGCGCATCATCAGGCCGAGATTGCGGCGCGCGCGCCGCCACGGATGGTCGGCGGACTTGTAGATGATGTGGCGCAGATCGTTGAGCCGGCCCGGATTCGGCGGCTTGCCGTCCTTCAGCCACTTCTCGCGTGCCTGCCCACCTTTCCACGCGCGTGTGGTGAAGCCGAGGATTTCCACCGAAACCCCGCAGCGCTCCAGGGTGCGCGCCAGGATGTCGGCGCAAGTCGCGGCAACCGTGATCGGCCGCCCGCGCATCGAGCCCGAATTGTCGAGCACCAGCGACACCACCGTGTCGCGGAACTTGGTGTCGCGCTCCTGCTTGAAGGACAGCGGCTGCATCGGATCGATAACGACGCGCACCAGCCTGGATGGATCGAGATAACCCTCCTCCAGATCGAAATCCCAGGAGCGGTTCTGCTGCGCCATCAGCCGCCGCTGCAGCCGGTTTGCCAGGCGGCCGACGACGCCGGAGAGATTGGCGAGCTGCTTGTCGAGGAAGGCGCGCAGCCGGTCGAGCTCCTCTTCCTCGCAAAGGTCCTCGGCCCCGACCGTCTCGTCGAAGGCGGTGGTGAAGACCTTGTAGTCGATTTCCTTAGGCAGGTTGAGGAAGGGATTGTCGTTGCGGCGCGCCTCGCCTGGCGTCTCGGCGTCGGAATCATCCTCGTCGGAAAGATCATCCGATGTGGCGTCGGTCGCCTCCGTTTCGGCCGACTCTTCCTCGTCGGCGGAAGCCTCCGCGTCCTCGGACTGCGACTGTTCGGAGCCGGAATCGTCCTCGCCGCCTTCCTCGCTCTGCTCCTCGCCCTGCTGCTCGTTTTCCTCGTTGTCCTCCGAGTCTTCCGTCTCCTGGTTGTCGCCGAGTTCCTCGGCCATCTCCATGGAGACGAGCATGTCGCGCACGATGCGGGCGAAGGCTTGCTGGTCATCGAGCCTGGACGACAGGCCGTCGAGGTCGCTGCTGGCCTTTTCCTCGACCCAGGGCCGCCACAGATCGACCAGTCGCTCGCCGCTCTTCGGCACGGTGCGGCCGGTGAGCTTTTCGCGCACCATCAGCGCCACCGCCTCCTCGAGCGGGGCGTCGGCCTTGTCCTTGACGTCGACGAGGTTTGCCCTGGCGTATTTGTCCTCGAGCATCGAGCCGATATTGTCGGCCACGCCCTGCATGGCGCGGCTGCCGATCGCCTCGACGCGGGCCTGCTCGACGGCATCGAAAATGGCCCGCGCGAGCTTGCCTTCCGGCGCCAGCTTGCTGTGGATACGCTGATCGTGGCAGGCGCGCTTCAGCGCCATGGAATCGCCGATGCCGCGGGTTATCGCGATGTCGGTGCGGGAAGGCTTCTTCGGCAGCTCGGGCAGCCTGGCGCGGTTGCCGGCCAGCGCCGGCCGGTCCTTGGCGAAGCCGACCTCGAGATCCTTGTCGCCGGCGACGGCGCGCATGCAGACGGTGACGGCGCGCTTGAAGCTGTCCGCTTCAGACCCGTTCTTCGGCTTGTTGCGCGTGTTGTCGCCCGGACCCGCCATCGATCATTCCCTGCGCGTTGTGGTCCGAAAGGCCAAGCCTTCCGGCACGCGCCTTACCCCAGCACCACGTTGGCGGCGCTCTCCGGCAGATCCTCGCCGAAGGCGCGCTGGTAGAATTCGGCGACCACCGAACGCTCCAGCTCGTCGCATTTGTTGAGGAAGGTGAGCCGGAACGCCATGCCGATGTCGCCGAAGATCTCGGCGTTCTCGGCCCAGGTGATGACCGTGCGCGGGCTCATCACCGTCGACAGGTCGCCATTGATGAAGGCCGAGCGCGTCATGTCGGCGACGCGCACCATCTTGTTGACGATCTCTTTGCCCTTGCTGTCGCGATAGTGCTTGGCCTTGGCCAGCACGATCGACACCTCGTTGTCGTGCGGCAGGTAGTTGAGCGTGGTGACGATCGACCAGCGGTCCATCTGCGCTTGGTTGATCTGCTGCGTGCCGTGATAGAGGCCGGTGGTGTCGCCGAGACCCACCGTGTTGGCGGTGGCGAACAGCCGGAAGGCCGGATGCGGGCGTATGACGCGGCTCTGGTCGAGCAGCGTCAGCCGGCCCGACGATTCCAGCACGCGCTGGATGACGAACATCACGTCCGGGCGGCCGGCATCGTACTCGTCGAAGCAGAGCGCGACGTTGTGCTGATAGGCCCAGGGCAGGATGCCGTCGCGAAATTCCGTGACCTGCAGGCCCTCCTTGACGACGATGGCGTCCTTGCCGACGAGATCGATGCGGCTGACATGGCTGTCGAGATTGACGCGCACGCAGGGCCAGTTGAGGCGCGCGGCGACCTGCTCGATATGGGTGGACTTGCCGGTGCCGTGATAGCCCGACACCATGACGCGGCGGTTGTAGGCGAAGCCGGCGAGGATCGCCAAGGTCGTTGCCTTGTCGAACAGATAGTCGGGGTCGATGTCGGGCACGTGCTCGGTCGCCGCCGAATAGGCCGGAACCACCATCTTGGAGTCGAAGCCGAATTTTTCCTTCACCGGCACCGTCGTATCGGGCAGGTTGGCGATGTCGCGATCGACCTTGTTCATCTCTATCAACGTCTCCACGGGCGAAACGCCGCGTTTCGCCGGCAATCGATTTTGTTCGGGGGCGGTCTTAGAGCCTTTTCCAACCTTATGAAAGTTGGAAAACGACATGGACCGTAGGGTCGCTCAGCACAATCCTGCTTGCTTGAGCACGCGATAGGCCTGCAGCACATCGCGGAACCGGTCTTCCGAACCTCTGTCGCCGCCATTCGCATCCGGATGGTGGCGCTTCACGAGTTCCTTATAGCGCGCCTTGATATCCTTGCCAGTCGCCTTTGTATCAAGGCCAAGCGTTTCCAGCGCCTTGGCCTCAAGCGGCTTTGCCTTGCGCTCGCGCACTTCGCGCGTTCCGCCGCCGAACAAATTGAAGGGATCGCGCATGCGGTTGTAGTAGCCTGCACGCCCGGAGCGCTGCTGCGCGAAGTCGGGTGCCGAACGCATGCCGCCGCCATTGGCGCCCATGCGCCAGGTTGGCCGGTGTCCAGTCAGCGCCTCTTTCTGGAAGCGGGCGATCTCGCTGTCCGACACGCCCGAGAAGTAGTTGAAGCTCTTGTTGTATTCGCGCACATGCTCAAAGCAGAAGCGGAAATACTCGCCCTCCTTCAGGCGCCCGACCGGCGCGCGATGCGTACCGGCCTCGCTGCAACCGTCCCACTGGCAGATCGGCGCGCGCGACTTCAGCTCCGCGTCCTTTTCCGGCCGGATGCGAATTTTCTCGAAATATTTGGGATACGGTTTCATCCTCACCCATTTATGGGCTGTTCGCTACCGCGAAACAAGAATTGACATTTCGCCGATGATCGCCCTAACCGCTGAATCGCGGCCTAAAGCGGTCGAAAGCACAGATTTTGCGGCGGTACCGCAGATGTGGTGAAGGGAAGCCCCGATGTCCATACAGTCGACGATGGAAAACAAGCTGAAGGCGGCATTTTCGCCGGAAAGGCTCACCGTCATCAACGAAAGCCATCTTCACGCCGGCCATCACCACGTCGAGCACGGCCACGAGGCCGTCTTCGACGGCACCGGCGAGACCCATTTCCGCGTCCGTATCGTCTCGCAGAATTTTGCCGGGATGAACCGCATCGAGCGCCACCGCGCCATCAATCGCCTCCTTGCCGACGAATTGAAGGCCGGCGTGCACGCGCTGGCGATTGATCCTGCAGCACCTGGTGAGAAGACACGCTGGTAAGCTCGGCGGGCCGGGGGCCGCTCAGATCACCGCTTCGATGAGGAACGGCCCCGGACGCGACAGCGCGCTGTCGAGCAGCGCGTCGAAGCGCTCGCATGTGTCGGCGCGGGCTGCTTCCACCCCCATGCCGGCTGCCAGCGAAACCCAGTCCAGAGCCGGCTGATCAAGGTCGAGCATTCGCCTGGCATTCTCGCCGATCGCGTTCACCCCGACATTGCGCATCTCGCCGTGCAGGATGGCGTAGGTCCGGTTGGAAAAGACGATCGTCACCACGTCGAGCTTTTCCCGCGACTGGGTCCATAATCCCTGCACCGTGTACATGCCGCTGCCGTCCGCCTCCAGATTCAGCACCTTGCGGCCAGGACAGGCGATGGCCGCGCCAGTCGCCATTGGAATGCCGCCGCCGATCGATCCGCCTGTGCCCATCATGTAATCGTGCGGGGCGGCAAAGGCCGAGAGCGCAAAATAGCGCCGCGCCGAGGTGACGGCCTCGTCGCAGACGATCGCATTCTCCGGCAGCTTCCGGGCTACCGAAGTGCAACCGCGTCGTCCGTCAGCTTGCCGCGCGGGGCCGGCTCATTGGGAAAGGCCGTGGCGACGGGCACCGGCTGCGACGGTTTGATGCCCAGTTCGTCGCGAAGCGCAGCGAGTGCCGCCTTCAAATTCTCGCCATGCTCGGCCAACGACATCACTTCACAGTCTTCGCTCACAAGCCGGCCCGGCTTTCCGGGATAGGCAAAGAACGCCACCGGTTCACTGGCTCCGACGAGGATCAGGAGATCGATGTCGGCAAGGGGGATGCGCGCGGAGTCGATCGGATATGGAACGCGGGTAGGCGCAACGCGGCCCCGGCCGCGCTGCATCCGGGCGATCACAACGTCGCTGAACAGCCGGACATCCGAAACCGCCGATATCTGTCCGGCGATTTCCAAGGCATCCTCACGCGCGGCCGGCCCACGCAGGATCATGCCGACGCGACCGGGCGCGACGCGAATGGCTCCGGCAATCTTGCGCACGATAGCTGCGTCGACCGAAGGCGGCGCCGCAAGCTCCACCTTGGCCGACAGGAGCGGACTGGCCTCTCCCCACGCCGCGTCCGCCGGCAGGATCAGCGTAGCGATGCCGGGAGGCGTCTGCGAAGCGCGAAAAGCCGCCTGCGCGGCCGGCGCGACGTCGGCCGGACCGGCGATGCGGCGGACCCAGTTCGACATCGGCGCGGCGAGACCTTCAATGTCGCTGGTGAGCGGCGCGTCGAGCGGCAGGTGATAGGAGGCATGGTCGCCGACGATGTTGATCATCGGCACGCGGGCGCGCCGGGCATTGTGGATGTTGGCCAGGCCATTGGCCAATCCGGGGCCGGTGTGGAGCAGCGTCGCGGCCGGCCGGTCGGTCATCCTGGCGTAGCCGTCGGCGGCACCCGTCACCACGCCCTCGGCAAGACCGAGCACGCAGCGCATCTCCGGCTTGCGGTCGAGCGCGGCGACGAAGTGCATTTCCGAGGTACCGGGATTGGCAAAGCAGACATTCACGCCGTTCGCCAGCAGCACATCGCAAAGCACATCGGCGCCATTCATCGCGTTCCCTCTCGTCCGATTGCCTCCGGATAATTGAGCCGACAAGTCTTCATGCCGCAATGTCCGGTCAACGACTTTGAGGTGATCCAGTTTCAGGAGTGCTGGCGCGTTCAGGCGACCGTCGCCTTCAGGAAAGCCATGACGGCGGCAGTCAGCGCATCGCCGTCCTCCCCGAAGCGGTGGTTGAATCGCCATATGCCAATAGGCGCCGCCGTCGAATAGGGCGACTTTGGTTCCCCTGCCCGTAGCCGGGCCGCGCGATCGTGGGCCGCGGTTGCATGGGCCGGCGCGCTCCGCCGCCCGGGGAAGCACCATGGAACATTTGCCTGATCTGGCGGTTTGATGCAGGCCCGGCCCTGGCCTCGTCCATGCTGGGCGGATTGCTAGTCGGACCGAAGGACCGATGCCCTCGGCCGACGCTTCCGAACGGTGACCACCAATGAGGAAGACGTATCGACCTCCATCCGCGCCGCCCAATCGGCGCACAAGCCGTTCGGAACCTCTGCGCCTGTTTCCGGCAATTGCGCTGGCGCTATTCCTTTCGGCTCCGGCGGCTGCCCATCAGGCGCCCACGGGCTGGCAGTATGACAGCTCATGCTGCTCGGGAATGGACTGCTACCAAGCACCCGCGGCCGACGTGAAGGAAACGAAATATGGGTACCAGCTCTCCACCGGAGAGCTCATTCCCTACTCCGATCGTCGGATCAGGCGTTCGCGTGACGAGTTCTTTCACGAGTGTAAGCCCGGAGGCGACGCGAATTCTCAGCATTCCTTCTGCCTCTACGTTCCCGACCACGACATGTGAGTGGAAAACCTAAGATTTTCCTTGAAGCTCTCCCGGCCATCACCACCTAATCATCATGGGTGAGCATTCCGTCCGCATCGGGTGCTGTGAGTCGTCAATGCCCGATTGCAGGCGCTCTCTCTCATATGAGGGAACCACAATGCTTTCCGGCAGTTGAATACGAGACGAGCCGACTGGCCGACTGGCAACCAGAGCGGCTCTGAGGGCAGAATATCATGCGAGAGAACCAATCCGACGTCTTCGATCTGTTTTCGGAGATATATTCCAACGCGGCCCAGGAAGAGATGAGCCTCCAGCAGTATCTGCTTGGGTGCCGCGAAGACAAATCCATGTATGCCTCGGCGCCCGAACGAATGGTCGAGGCCATCGGCGAGCCCAATCTGGTCGACACCAGCAAGGATGAGCGGCTCGGGCGCATCTTCTCGAACCGGACCATCAAGGTGTACCCCTCCTTCTCCGATTTCTACGGAATGGAGGATACGATCGAGCGCATCGCCGGATATTTCCGTTATGCCTCGCAGGGTCTCGAGGAGCGCAAGCAGATCCTTTACCTGCTCGGGCCGGTCGGCGGCGGCAAGTCCTCGCTTGCCGAACGGCTGAAGAAGCTTATGGAACAGCGCCCGATCTACACGCTGAAGGTCGGCAACCAGATCAGCCCTATATTCGAATCGCCGCTTGGCCTTTTCCATCCCGATCGGATGGGCGATCTGCTGGAAGACAAATACGGGATAGCCCGCCGCCGCCTGAATGGGCTCATCTCGCCTTGGGCGGCCAAACGGCTTGACGAACTGTCCGGCGACATTTCCAAATTCAGCGTGGTCAAGCTGTCGCCATCGCGTCTGCGTCAGATCGCCATCGCCAAGACTGAGCCCGGCGACGAGAACAACCAGGATGTCTCGGCTCTGGTCGGCAAGGTCGACATCAGGCAGTTGGAACATTTCAGCCAATCCGATCCGGATGCCTACTCCTACAGCGGCGGCTTGAACCGGACGACGCAGGGCCTGCTCGAGTTCGTCGAGATGTTCAAGGCGCCCATCAAGGTCCTGCACCCGTTGCTGACGGCAACCCAGGAAGGCAGCTACAACGGCACCGAGAATTTCGGCTCCTTCCCCTATCAGGGCATCGTCGTTGCCCATTCCAACGAATCGGAATGGCAGCAATTCAAGAACAACAAGAACAATGAGGCCTTCCTCGACCGCATCCTTGTGGTCAAGGTTCCGTATTGCCTTCGTATCACCGAAGAGAGGCAGATTTACGAGAAACTTCTGCGCGAGAGCGATCTGGCGAACAGTCCCTGCGCGCCCGAAGTGCTGGACATCCTCAGCCGTTTCACCGTCTCGACCCGGCTTGCCGAGCACGAGAACTCGCCGCTCTACACCAAGATGCGCGCCTATGACGGCGAGAACCTCAAGGAGATCGACCCGAAGGCGAAGTCGGTCCAGGAATATCGCGATGCCGCCGGCGTCGACGAAGGCATGACCGGGGTCAGCACGCGCTTCGCCTTCAAGATTCTGTCGCAGACTTTCAACTACGACACCAAGGAGGTCGCAGCCGATCCCGTGCACTTGATGTACATCCTCGAGGAGGCGATCAAACGCGAGCAATTTCCGAAGGAAACCGAAGCCGCGTACCTCGAGTTCATCAAATCGGAACTTGCAGCGCGCTACGCCGAGTTCATCGGCCACGAGATCCAGAAGGCTTACCTGGAATCGTATAGCGAGTACGGCCAGAACCTTTTCGACCGCTACATCGCCTATGCCGATGCCTGGATCGAGGATCAGGACTACAAGGATCCCGATACCGGCCAGATCCTCAATCGCGAGGTCCTGGACAAGGAATTGTCGCAGGTTGAAAAGCCGGCCGGCATCGCCAATCCCAAGGACTTCCGCAACGAGGTGGTCAAGTTCACCTTGCGCGCCCGGGCGCGCAACCATGGCCGCAATCCGTCCTGGACGAGCTATGAAAAGCTTCGCGAAGTGATCGAGAAGCGCATGTTCGGTCAGGTCGAGGATTTGTTGCCGGTGATCAGCTTCGGCTCCAAGCAGGACAGCGTCACCGAGAAGCGGCACAACGAATTCGTGCAGCGGATGGTGGAGCGCGGCTACACTCAGCGGCAGGTGCGCCGGCTGGTCGACTGGTACATGCGCGTGAACAAGGCTGGCTGACCAAAGCCCGAAGGGTTCGCATGCCGATCTTCATCGACCGCCGCCTGAATCCGAAGGACAAGAGCCTGAGCAATCGCCAGCGCTTCCTCAAGCGCGCTCGGGAAGAGCTCAAGCGCAGCATCCGCGACCATGTCCGGACAGGCCGTATCGCCGAGGTCGACCGCGAGCATGCCGTGCCGATGCCCCGCAAAGGCACCAGCGAACCGACCTTCAGCGACGCCAGGGACAGTGGGCAGCGCCAGCACATACTGCCCGGCAACAAATCGTTCAGTCCCGGTGATCTGATACCCAAGCCTGGCGGCGGCGGCACCGGCTCTTCGGCGCCGGGAACCAAGCAATCCGAGGATGACTTTCGCTTCGTGCTGTCGCGCGAGGAAGTGCTCGACCTCTTCTTCGAAGATCTCGAACTGCCCGATCTGGTCAAGCTCAATCTCAAGCAGATACTGAGCTTCAAGCCAAGACGGGCGGGCTTCACGGCAAGCGGGGCGCCGACCAACGTCAATGTCGGACGCACCATGCGAAACAGCCACGGCCGCCGCATCGCGCTCAGGCGTCCCAAGCAGGCGGAGCTGGACGCCATCTCAACGCAGATCGCCGAGTTGGAAGCGAAGCCGCCAACCGAGGCAACGCGCGAACGCATCGCTGCTCTGCGCGAGGAAGTTGATCGGCTTGAACGCCGGCGCAGGCGGATCGCCTATGTCGATCCGGTCGACATTCGGTTCAACCGCTTCGACCCCCAGCCGGTGCCGAATGCCAGCGCCGTCATGTTTTGCCTGATGGACGTGTCGGGATCGATGGGAGAGCGCGAGAAGGATCTGGCCAAACGGTTTTTCGTGCTGCTGCATCTGTTCCTGACGCGGCGCTACGAAAGGACGGACATCGTTTTCATCCGCCACACCCATGAGGCCAAGGAGGTGGATGAGCACACCTTCTTCTACCACACCGAGAGCGGCGGTACCGTCGTCTCGACGGCGCTCGAGGAAATGCACCGCATCATAGAGCAGCGCTATCCGGTCGCGGAATGGAATATCTATGCCGCTCAGGCTTCCGACGGCGACAACTTCGCCACCGATTCCGAGCGCTGCATAGAACTCCTCGACCGCAAGCTCATGCGCCTCTGCCAGTATTTCGCCTATGTGGAAATCATCGACGAACGCGAAAGCCACATTTTCGGCTCCACCGAGAACGGAACGTCGCTCTGGCGCGCCTACAACGCGGTCGACGGAAAGTGGCCGAATTTCCAGATGAGGCGCATCGCGGCTCCCGCCGATATCTATCCGGTCTTTCGCGAGCTCTTCGCAAGGCAGCCTAGTCTGCGCAAGAGCGCGTGAGAACGCGGGCGGATGGGACATAGGCCGATGGTCAATCAGGCGCGCAAATCCGAACTGTTATTTTCCGGGTCGGACTGGGATTTTGCGAAACTGTCTCGGGTCTACGACGAGATCGAGGCGATCGGGATCGAAGAGCTTCACCTCGACATCTATCCGGTGCAGATGGAGGTGATTTCCTCCGAGCAGATGCTCGACGCCTATTCCTCGGTCGGCATGCCGCTGATGTATCGGCATTGGTCGTTCGGCAAGCATTTCCTCTACAACGAGCTTCTCTACCGCAAGGGCGCGCGCGGTCTGGCCTATGAACTGGTCATCAACTCCAACCCTTGCATCGTCTACCTCATGGAAGAAAACACCATGGCCTTGCAGGCCCTGGTGACCGCCCATGCCGCGCTTGGCCACAACCATTTCTTCAAAAACAATCATCTCTTCCGGCAATGGACGGACGCCGGAGGCATCCTGAGCTATCTGGACTTCGCCAAGGGCTACATCGCCCGATGCGAGGAACGGCACGGACTGCAGGCCGTCGAGGCGGTGCTCGATGCCGCCCACGCGCTGATGGAGCAAGGCGTGTTCCGCTACCATCGGCCGCCGAAGCTGTCGTCGGAACAGCAGCGCGAAGGCCTTCGCGAGCGCCTCGAATATGAGGAGCGTTCCTACAATGATTTGTGGCGCACGCTGCCGACCGCGCAGGACAAGAACAAGCCGGAGGCAGGGGACGAAAGCTTGGCCGAGCGGAAGAAATCGCTCAATCTACCCGAGGAGAACCTGCTCTACTTCCTCGAGAAGAACAGCCTGGTGCTTGAGCCCTGGCAGCGCGAGATCATCAGGATCGTGCGTGTGATCGCGCAATATTTTTACCCGCAGCGGCAAACCCAGGTGATGAACGAAGGCTGCGCCACTTTCGTCCACTACACCCTGATGAACATGCTTTTCGATCGCGGCCGCATTAGCGAAGGCGCCATGCTCGAGATATTGCGAAACCATTCGAACGTGGTTTTCCAGCCGGCCTATGACGATCCGCGTTATTCCGGGATCAATCCCTATGCGCTGGGCCTCGGCATGATGCAGGACATCCAGCGCATCTCGACCGAGCCGACCGCGGAGGACCGCGACTGGTTTCCGGACATCGCCGGCCGTGGCGACTGGCGCGACACCTTGCTCGATGCCTGGGCCAACCACCGTGACGAATCCTTCATCCGCCAGTATCTGAGCCCCGCTTTGATCCGGAAATGGCGGCTCTTCGTGCTGGCCGACGGCGCCGACGAGCCGCATTACGAGGTCGCCTCGATCCATAATGAGCGCGGCTACAGCAAGATACGGTCCGCGCTGGCCCGAAGCTACGATGTGGGGGCGAGCCGGCCCGACATCCAGGTGGTCGACGTGGATCTTCTGGGAGACCGGCATTTGCGGCTGCAGCACAAGGTCAAGGACGGCATCCAGCTAGAGGACGAAAGCCGCGACGCGACCTTGCGCCACATCCGGAGCCTATGGGGTTATGACGTCAGCCTGGCGGCAATGGATGCCGAAACCGGCGCCGTGCTCAGCGAGCGCTCGACCAAGGAACTTTGAGCACCGGGCAGGAAGCCGCCGTTTGCAGCCCGGTCTCACCTGAAGATCGGCGCACCCTAACCTTCGCCGGCGGGCCGGATCCTCAACCTTGCTATGCGGTTCTTGTCGCGCTTCATCACCACGAAACGCTTGCCGTGGAAGGTGAAGGCCTGCTTCTCGTCTGGGATCGTCTGCGTCTCATGAATGACTAGGCCGGCGATCGTCGTCGCCTCCTCGTCTGGCAGATCCCAGTCAAGCGCCCGATTGAGGTCGCGAATCGCCACCGTGCCGTCGACGACGACCGAGCCGTCGGCCTCCTGCTTGACGCCTTGCATGTCGACATCGTGCTCGTCCGCGATCTCGCCGACGATCTCCTCGATGATATCTTCCAGCGTCACCAGCCCTTCCATCTCGCCATACTCGTCTACGACGATTGCGAAATGCGCCTTGCGCCGCAGGAAGGCGTTGAGCTGATCCTGCAAGGTGGTGGTGTCGGGCACGAACCATGGCTTCGACGCGATCTTTGTCACGTCGATCTTGGAAAAGTCGTTGCCGACCTCGTTGAGCGCCCGCAGCAGATCCTTGGCATGCAGCACGCCGACGATGTTGTCAAGCGAGCCTTTCCAGAGCGGCATGCGGGTATGCGGGCTCTGCAGAATCTCGCGCACCACCATTTCCGGCGGATCGTCGGCGTTGACCGAGCGCATGTTGGTGCGGTGGACCATCACGTCCGAAACCTCGAGCTCCTCGAGTTCGAAAAGCGCGCCCAGCCGGTTGCGATCCTCGCGCGCCTGCCCGCTGCGGCGGGTCTCGTCGCCGTTCTCGTCCGGCTCATCCTGCTCGGGCTCCGTCGGTTCGATCGGCCGCAGACTGTAGCCGAGCGCCGCGAAGAGCCGCGTGCGCAAGAGAAACGCCAGCACGATCACGGCGGCAAGGACGGCTGCGGCGATCCAGCCGAAGTCGATCATCCGGGATGGCTCGCCTTGAGGAAGGACAGCACTTCGGAGGGCGGCACGTCCTTGGCGATAAAGGCCTGGCCGACGCCGCGCGTCAGGATGAAGGTAAGCGCGCCGCGCGACACCTTCTTGTCCTGGGTGATGAAGCCAAGCAGCGTCTCGGCATCCGGCAGTTGGCCCGCTATGTCGGCCATCCGCCAGGGCAGGCCGACGGCGCGAAGGTGCGCCTCGACGCGCTCCGCGTCGTCCGGGCTCGCTAGATTGAGACGCGCCGAGAAGCGGTGCGCCAGCGCCATGCCGATGGCGACCCCCTCCCCATGGACGAGACGGGCACCGTCATAATTCGTGGCGGCTTCGAGCGCATGGCCGAATGTGTGGCCGAGATTGAGCAGCGCGCGGTCGCCGGTCTCGAACTCGTCGCGGGCGACCACATCGGCCTTGGCGCGGCAAGCCTCGGCGATGGCTTCGGTCCGTTCCGGGCCGCCGGCGAACACCTTTTGCCAGTTCTCCTCCAGCCAGGCGAAGAAGCCGGGACGGTCGATCAGCCCATATTTGGCGAGCTCGGCATAGCCAGCGCGGAATTCGCGGATCGGCAAAGTGTCGAGCACGCCGGTATCGGCAAGCACCAGTTTTGGCTGGTTGAAGACCCCGACCAGGTTCTTGCCGCGCGCGCTGTTGATACCGGTCTTGCCGCCGACGGAAGAATCGACCTGCGCCAGCAGCGATGTCGGCACCTGCACGAAGTTCATCCCGCGCCGCACGATGCCGGCGGCGAAGCCGGCAAGGTCGCCGATGACGCCGCCGCCAAGTGCCACGACGACATCGCGCCGTTCGAGCTTGGCGGCGAGCACGCCGTCGACGACCTCTTCGAGGTGGGTGAAGCTCTTGGTCTTTTCACCGGCCGGCAGGGTGATGACGGCGGCCTCGATGCCGCCTTTTTCCAGGCCGGCCTGCAGCGTTTCGAGATGCGCTGCGGCGACGTTCTCGTCGGTGACGATGGCCGCACGCGTGCCGGGAAGGCGGCCTGCGATTTCGGTTCCTGAGCCGGAAAGCAGGCCGGGCCCAATAAGTATGTCATAGGCACGGTCGCCGAGTCCGACCTCGACCTTCACCGGTTCGCTATGGCTCAAGGCTCCACCTCGTCGTCGCTGGTGGCGATTGGCGCGATCCCAAGGTAAGCGCAAAGCGCGCATACCACCTCGCTGGCGATGACTTCCTTGCGGTCGTCGCGGGTCGAAACCGTGAGGTCGGCGGTGGCATAGACCGGGTAGCGCTCGCCCATCAGCTTCTCCAGCACGCCGCGCGGATCCGGATTCTTCAACAGCGGCCGGTTCTGCTTCTTCGAAACCCGCTCCATCAGGAGATCGAGATCGGCCTTCAGCCAGACCGAGACGCCATGCGCATCGATCGCCTCGCGCGTCTGCGCGTTCATGAAGGCGCCGCCGCCGGTCGAAAGCACCTGCGGGCCGTTTTCGAGCAGACGCAAGATGACCCGCTGCTCCAGCGCCCGGAACTCAGGTTCGCCGTAACGCTCGAACAGCTCCGGCACGGTCATGCGCGATACGCTCTCGATCTCCTGGTCGCTGTCGATGAAGGGCAGGGAAAGCATTGTCGCCACCTTGCGGCCGATTGCGGTCTTGCCGGCGCCCATCAGGCCGACGAAGACGATCGAGCGGCTGCCGAGCCGCTCGAGCAGCGCGACACGGCCTTCGTCCGGCGGATTTGCTGGCAGCGCGTTCATGCGGAACCCTCTTTGCGCCGTATCGACATCAAAAGCCCGTTTGCGTCAAGCAGGCCGCCGCAGGCGGGCCAGATCGCCCCTCTTCCGTCGAGAAGCTTCCTCGACAAATCCTCTGCCCCAGCCCTTCGTCCTTGAATTGGCCGGAATGGCGTCCCATAAGGGCACAGGGTTTGGAATCGCAGAACAAGAAGACGGGCGAAGACTGAATGCCGACATTGTTTCGCTTTGTCGTGACGCTGGCGGTTCTTGCAGGCGTCGCTTATGGCGCGATGTTCGCGCTGGCGATGTTCGTGGAGCCGAAGAAGGCCGAAATGAGCGTGCGCATTCCCGCGGAAAAGCTCAATCCGAAGAAGAACTGACCCGGCCAAATGAACAGCGCGGCCCGCATCGAAGCCTTTCTGGAGATGATGAGCGCCGAGCGGGGTGCGGCCGAGAACACGCTTTCCTCCTACCGACGCGACCTCGAAGACGCCTCCGAAGCTATCGGTGGCGGCCTGGCCGGAGCGGCAGCCGCCGACATCCGCGCCTATCTGGACGACATCGCGGCGCGTGGCTTCGCGCCGACCTCGCAGGCGCGCAAATTGTCGGCGATCCGCCAATTCTTCAAATTCCTCTATGCCGAAGGCCTCCGCGGCGACGACCCGACCGGCACGCTGGACAGCCCGAAGAAGGGCCGGCCGCTGCCGAAGACCATGACCGAGGCTGAGACGGGCCGCCTGGTCGACCGCGCGGCCGAGGAGGCGGGCGGGGCCGCGCCCGACGGCGACCGGTTGGCGACGCTGCGCCTGCACGCGCTGGTCGAGGTGCTCTATGCCACGGGCCTGCGCGTTTCCGAGCTTGTCGGTCTGCCGGTGACGGTGGCGCTGCGCGACGACCGTTTCTTCATGGTGCGCGGCAAGGGCGACAAGGAGCGCATGGTGCCGCTGTCGGCCAAGGCGCGCGCCGCGATGCGGGCGTGGCTTGCCGCCAGGGCGGAGGTGCCGGCCTACGCCGATAGCCCGTTCCTGTTCCCAGCCTCTTCCGACAGCGGTCATCTCTCCCGGCAGGTTTTCGCACGCGATCTCAAAGGCTTGGCGGTGCGGGCCGGCATCGCCTCGACCAAGATCTCGCCGCATGTCCTGCGCCACGCCTTCGCCAGCCATCTCCTGCAGAACGGTGCGGATCTCAGGGCCGTGCAGCAACTGCTTGGCCACGCCGATATCTCCACCACGCAGATCTACACTCATGTGCTGGAGGAGCGGCTGGTGCGGCTGGTCAACGATCATCATCCGCTTGCCGACTAGGCTTCATATCGCTATGTGAGGGCGACGTTCCACCGCCCGGAGCCAGCATTTCCAGGGTTCCGCCAGCCATTGCCTTCCGACGGATCGGTCCGCCCCAGCATGTATAATTACCTCGATTTCGAAAAGCCGGTGCAGGATCTGGAGCTCAAGATCCTTGAGCTGAAGAAGCTCGCGGAGAACGGCGAGGCGGTCGATGTCGCCGACGAGATCGGCAGGCTGGAGAAGCGTTCGCGCGATGCGCTGCGCGATCTCTACAAGGCGCTCACCCCTTGGCAGAAGGTCCAGGTGGCCCGCCATCCGGACCGGCCGCACTGCCTAGACTACATCAAGGGCTTGTTCAGCGATTTCACGCCGTTGGCCGGTGACCGCAATTTCGGCGACGACCAGGCGATCGTCGGCGGTTTTGCCCGTTTCCGCGGCGAGCCAGTGGCGGTGATCGGCCAGGAGAAGGGCTCCGACACGGCAAGCCGCATCAAGCACAATTTCGGTTCGGTACGGCCCGAGGGGTACCGCAAGGCGGTTCGGCTGATGGAGCTTGCCGACCGCTTCAAGATCCCGCTTTTGACGCTAGTCGACACCGCCGGCGCCTATCCCGGCGTCGGCGCCGAGGAACGCGGTCAGGCCGAGGCCATTGCGCGCTCGACCTCAGCCTGCCTAGCGCTCAAAGTGCCGTCGATCTCGGTGGTCATCGGCGAAGGCGGCTCCGGCGGCGCCATCGCGATCGCCACCGCCAACCGCGTCTACATGCTTGAGCATGCCATCTATTCGGTGATCTCGCCCGAGGGCGCGGCCTCTATTCTTTGGCGCGACACCACCCGTTCCAAGGACGCGGCGACCAACATGAAGATCACCGCCCAGGATCTTCTCGAAATGAAGATCATAGATGCCATCGTTCCCGAGCCGATGGGCGGCGCCCAGCGTGCGCCGGAAACGGTGATTGCCGCCACCGGCGATCTGATCGCCAAGACGATGAAGGACTTTGCCGGCGCCAACACCGATTTCCGCGAGCAGCGCCGCGAGAAATATTTAGCGATGGGCCGCAGCCTTTAATGCATGTCGCGCAAAACTGTGCAGTGGTTTTGCGAAAACGACATGCATGAAAACAAAGCACGTGAGTCTGCCCCAGCGCCACCCGTTTAATTCGGCCCTTCGCCGCAACTATGGCGGCGATTAACAATTTCGCCACAAAAATGCCGCCGCATTCGGCTCAATGAAAATATCCGCGAGGGGTTGGCTATTGCTTGCGGTAAGGAATTTTCAAGGTTAACGGGCTTACGGTCCATTGGTGTTGAGCCTGCGGGCCGGCCATGCCGAGGCCGTTGGCCTGAGAGAAAAGACAAAGCCGTATCGATGTTTGCCAAGCTTGCCCGCACCGGAGTCCTTGTCGCCGCGATAGGCATCGCCGGCTGCAATGATTCGTCGATGAAGGATTTTGCGCCGGAGGCCAACAAGCCCCTGCCGGATAAGATCCTCGCCGACATGAAGGCCAAGGGTATGGTGCGCACCTCCTCGGTGATGGCGCGCATCTTCAAGGAAGAAGGCAAGCTGGAGATCTGGAAGGCCAAGACTAACGGCCGCTACGATCTCGTCGCCAGCTACGACATCTGCAAATGGTCGGGCAAGCTCGGCCCCAAATACACCGAGGGCGACCGCCAGGCGCCGGAAGGCTTCTACACGGTGCGTCCGTCGCAGATGAACCCGCGCTCGAACTACCATCTGTCCTTCAACATCGGCTATCCCAACGCCTATGACAGGGCCAACGGCCGCACCGGCTCCAATCTGATGGTGCACGGCGCCTGCTCCTCGTCCGGCTGCTATTCGATGACCGATGCCCAGATCGAGCAGATCTATGCTTTCGGCCGCGATGCCTTCCAGGGCGGCCAGACCGAGTTCCAGATCCAGGCCTTCCCGTTCCGCATGACCGCCGCCAACATGGCGCGCTACCGCAACGACCCGAACTACGAGTTCTGGAAGATGCTGAAGGTCGGCTACGACAATTTCGAAATCACCAAGGTGCCGCCGAAAGTCGACGTCTGCGAGAAGCGCTACGTCTTCAATCAGGCAGCGCCCGAAGGCGCCACTTTCGACCCGACAGGCCCCTGCCCGGCAATGACGCAGCCTGATTCGTTGAAAACGGCCTACGCCGACTACGAAAAGCGCTACGACGCCGCGTTCAACGCCGCGGTCAAGGGAAGCATACTACCGCCTAAGCCGGCCATCGCCGGCATCAAGGAAGCCAGCATCGTTTCCGACTGGTCCAAGCGCCGCGCCCGCGGCGAGCGCGTGCCGATCGACCCGCCGTCGATGAATGCGGACGGCTCGGTAACCGAGACGACGCGCATGGGCCGCATCGATTCCCCGCTCGGCCGCAAGATGGCCGCGCTCGACGCGGAGAAGGAGGCCAAGCGCAAGGCCGAGGAGCAGCGGCTTGCGGCGATCGAGGCGGCCAAGGCCGCGAAGGCGCAAGCGCAGGCTGAAAAGGCGGCCGCCAAGGCGCAGGCTCTGGCCGAAAAGGAAGCCGCCAAGCAGGCGGCTCAGCAGCCGGTGGTCACCGCGGGCGTCGAGGCGGCTTCCGCGCAACCGGCGCCGGAAACGCAGCAGGCGGCAAGTGCCGACGAAGGCACGGTCTCGAAGCTGAAGAAGAAACTGCTCGGCATGTTCGGCGGCTGAGATTTCTCGATCTTGGCCTGGTCCGCCGCTACCTACGATCTGAAGGGGCTGAACTGCCCGCTGCCGGTGCTGAAGGCGCGCAAGCGTCTGGCCGCGATGCGGCCTGGCAGCCGTCTGTGGCTGGAAACCACCGACCCGCTGGCCGTGATCGACATTCCGGCCTTCTGCGCCGATGCCGGCCATCAGCTGATCGAGACGGCGGCGGTCGACGGCGGCCATCGCTTCCTGGTCGAGCGCGGCGGCGCGGCATAGGCCAATCGGACCTCTGCAGCTACAGCCCGGCGATCGCCAGCGGATTGGCCTCGAGCGCCGCCCGGTCGGGCGTGTCGATCGACGGCTTGTTGGTGAAGGCGGAAAACAGCCGCTGGACATAATCTTCCGGCATGTCGAGCGTGATCAGCACCAGCCGCGTGCCGCGCCGTCCGTCCGGCCATGACGGCAGCCTGGCCGGCGGATGCAGGATCTTCTGCACGCCGTGGATCACCAGCGGCCGTGACGGATCCTCCTGAAGTTCGATGACGCCCTTCATGCGCAGCAGTTTCTCTCCATGCGTCGAGCGCAACAAATCGAGGAACATCTCGATCGCCGAGAACGGCACCGGCCCGTCATGGACGAGCGAGTGGGAGCGCACGCGGCCGTCGTGGCGGTGGTCGTGATGATGGGAGGCGTGATCATGACCATCGTCGTGGTGATGATGATCATGCGCCGCCTCCTCTCCGAGCCAGCGCCGCACGTCGGCGCTCTTGGTTTCGGGATTGTAGAGGCCGCAATCGAAAAGCGACGCTGCCCCGGCAGCGGGGCCATTGACGTCGAGCAGGACCGCGCTCGGATTTATCTGATGAAGTCGCGCCCGCAGGGCCTCGACGTCGCTTGCCTCGGCGAGATCGGTCTTGGTCAGCACGATGCGGTCGGCGACGGCCGCCTGCTTCACCGCTTCCACATGGCCATCGAGCGTGGCCGCCCCGTTGACGCCGTCGACCAGCGCGATGACGCCGTCGAGCCGGAAACCCTGTACCAGCGCCGGATGCGCCATGATCGACTGCAGCACCGGTGCAGGATCGGCAAGGCCGGTGGTTTCGACCACGACGCGCGCCAGCCTGGCGATGCGTCCGGTCTGCAGCCGGTCGACGAGGTCGGCCAGCGTATCGACGAGTTCGCCGCGCACCGTGCAGCAAAGGCAGCCGTCGGAAAGCTGGATGATGCCGTCTGAGGCTTGCTCGACGAGCAGATGGTCGATCGCCACCTCGCCGAACTCGTTGATGATGACGGCCGTGTCGGCAAGCGCCGGATCCTTGAGCAGCCGGTTGAGCAGCGTCGTCTTGCCGGCCCCGAGAAAGCCGGTGAGCACCGAGACAGGTATGGGAAAGCCGCTGCGCGTCTGCCCGGTCATGGCGAGTTTGCCGCCTTGGCCGGCTGATCCCCCTGCGCTGCAGCGGCAGCAGTTGCGGCAGGTGTGGCGCCGGCCGGCAGAGGCTTGTCGGGCCGCCAACTGGGCAGCGGCACATCGGCATAGTTCTGATCGGTCTGGTCGACGAACGCCTTGGGCGCCGGTCCGGTGGCGCCGCCAAGGCCGACCGCGATCAGCGTCGGGTGATCGAGTTTTACCTGATAGGGCGATTTGGCCTTGTCCTTCGCGGCGACGGCAGGTGCCGCCTCGGACTGCTGTTCCTTCGGCTTCTTCTTGCAGATCTCGTCCTGCAGGTCGTTGGGCGACAGCGTGTCGCCATAGGGCTTGAGCGCCGCGAGCGTCGTCGACCCGGCCGTCGGCGCGTCAAAACCCTGGTCGAGCAGCTTCGCCGCCGCTTCGGCGCGGCGGATGGCGGATTTTTCGCCGAGCACCACGGCAACCAGTGTGCGGCCATCGCGCGTCGCCGAGCCGATCATGTTGAAGCCCGAGGAGCAGACGAAGCCGGTTTTCATACCGTCGGCGCCGGGATAGCGCCCGATCAGCAGATTGTAGTTCGGGATCGCCTTCTTTCCGACGGCAAGACCCTCGATGGAGAACCACGGCGCATATTGCGGGAAGTCGTTGCGAAGCGCCGTCACCAGGACGGCGAGGTCGCGCGCGGTCGTGTACTGGTCCGGCGAGAACAGCCCATTCGGGTTGACGAAATGCGTTCCGACCATGCCGAGCCTGGCGGCCTCGGCATTCATGCGGTCGGCGAAGGCGGCCTGCGATCCGCCGATGTTCTCGCCGACGGCCATGGCGATGTCGTTGGCCGACTTGACCAGCATCATCTTCAGCGCATTGTCGAGCCGCATGACCGATCCGGGCTTGAAGCCCATCTTGCTCGGCGGCTCGCCGGCCGAATGTTTCGTCACCTTGATCGGCGAATCGAGCGCCACCTCGCCGGCGGCGATCGCCCGGAACGCCACATAGGCCGTCATCAGCTTGCTCAGCGAGGCCGGGTACCAGCGCTTGAAGGCGTCCTGATGCTCCAGCACCTTGCCGCTATTCAGGTCGAACAGCACCACCGGATTGGCGCGCGCAGTGCCGGAAAGCATCGGCAGCGCCAGCGCCGCCGCAAGCAATAGGTTGAGGAAATGCCTTTGCCGCATGATCAATTCCGAAATCGCCTCTTGCCGTAGTTGCCGCTGGCTCCGTAAGATTTCGCTGCGCGATGGCCAGCATAGTGCGGACCGACCCTCGACTCCGGGCCGCATTATGCGGTGCTATTTACCCTATGTGACGTCAAAATGGCAAAGCGCCAGACGATCACACTTGCCGGGCAGCGGCCCTGAATTGCCTGCCCCAACAAAGAAATGGAACGATTATGCCAATTCTCAACCGTGCCGCGGAAATGCAGGAAGAAGTCGCGGGCTGGCGGCGCCATCTGCACCAGACGCCGGAACTGAACTTCGACGTTTTCCAGACCGCCGCCTTCGTCACCGACAAGCTGCAGGCTTTCGGTTGCGACGAGGTTGTGACCGGCCTCGGCAAAACCGGCGTCGTCGGCATCATCCGCGGCCGTAAGGGCGAGGGTCCGGCCATCGGCTTGCGCGCCGACATGGACGCTTTGCCGATCAACGAGATCACCGGCAAGCCTTACGCGTCGAGCGTTCCCGGCAAAATGCATGCCTGCGGCCATGACGGCCACACCGCCATGCTGCTCGGCGCAGCCAAATACCTCGCCGAAACGCGCAATTTCGTCGGCTCCGTGGCGGTGATCTTCCAGCCCGCCGAGGAAGGCGGCGGCGGCGGCAACGAAATGGTCAAGGACGGCATGATGGAACGCTTCGGCATCTCGAAGGTGTTCGGCATGCATAACATGCCCGGCCTGCCCGTCGGCGAGTTCGCCATCAAGCCCGGCCCGATCATGGCGGCGACCGCCGAATTCACCATCACCGTCAAGGGGCATGGCGGCCATGCGGCGATGCCGCATGCCACGATCGACCCGATCGTCATTACCAGCCACTTGGTGAGCGCTTTGCAAACCATTGCTTCACGCAGCACCGATCCGGTCGAGGCCGTCGTGGTGTCGGTGACCAAATTCCATGCCGGCGATGCCTACAACGTCATACCGGAAAAAGCCGAGATCGCGGGCACGGTGCGCACGCTGAAAAAGGAAGTGGCCAGGAAAGCGGAAGAGAAAATCCGCGCCATTTGCGCTGGCCTGGCATCAGCCTTCGGCGCGACGATCGAGGTCGACTACGACCCCAACTATCCCGTCACCTTCAACCATCCGGAAGAGACGGCCTTCGCCAGCGATATTGCCGCCGGCGTCGCCGGCGACGCGAATGTCCACCGCGCCATCCAGCCGGTGATGGGCGGTGAGGATTTTTCCTACATGCTGGAAGCGCGCCCCGGCGCCTTCATCTTCATCGGCAACGGCGACACCGCCGGCCTTCACCATCCGGCCTATGACTTCAACGACGAGGTCATCCCGCACGGCATGAGCTATTGGGTGAGGCTGGCGGAGACGGCGCTGGCCGCCTGACCGATTTGCACCGAGGCGACCTTCCCGGCCGATTGGCGCCGATCGGCCGGTAACGCCTCTTGGCGAACCGGCCCGAAGCGTTTATGTGTCGGGCCGCGTGGTCCCGTAGCTCAGTAGGATAGAGCGGCAGATTCCTAATCTGTAGGTCACAGGTTCGATTCCTGTCGGGATCACCAACTAAATCAAAGGGTTGGCTGACTTTTGCAATGCTCCCATGTTGCATTTTCTTGCAACTGGGCTCCCGTTGCTTTCCGTTCGCTCGAATCTCAAGCACTCCCTGGCCGCCGCGGTGAGAGCCCGGGCAGGGCAATCAGATGCGCCGGCCGGTCTTGGCGTCGAACAGATGCGCCGAGGCGCGGTCGATCTCGATCCGCACGCTCTCGCCTTGCTTCAGCGCTAGCCGCTCGCGGAAAAGGCAGGAGATCACCTCTCCGCCGCAGTCGACCGTGGCGAAGATTTCCGAGCCGGTCGCCTCCATGAGCGTGACTGTGCCGGAGAGACCCTGGCCGGTCGCCCGGATATGCTCGGGACGAATGCCGTAGACCAGTTCCCTTCCCGCGGCTTCGCTCGGCCGGATGCCTTGCGGTAGCGGCAACGTCAGCCCACCGGCACTGCGGAAGATGCCCTCCTCGATGTGGCCGTGGATGAAGTTCATGGCCGGCGAGCCGATGAAGCCGGCAACGAACAGATTGGCCGGCCGGTCGTAGAGATCGAGCGGCGCGCCGATTTGCTCGACCAGACCGTCGTGCAGCACGACGATCTTGTCGGCCATGGTCATCGCCTCGATCTGGTCGTGCGTGACATAGACGGTGGTGGTGCCGAGCCGCTGATGCAGCGCCTTGATCTCGCCGCGCATCTGCACGCGCAATTTGGCGTCGAGATTGGAGAGCGGCTCGTCGAACAGAAACACCTGCGGGTCGCGCACGATGGCGCGGCCCATGGCGACGCGCTGGCGCTGGCCGCCGGAAAGCTGGCGCGGATAGCGGTCGAGCAGCTTTTCCAGGCCGAGAATGCCGGCTGCCCGCTTCACCCGGCTCGCGGTATCGGCCGGATCGGCTTTCTTGATCTTGAGCGCGAAGCCCATATTGTCCGCCACCGTCATGTGCGGATAGAGCGCGTAGTTCTGGAACACCATCGCGATGTTGCGGTCCCGTGCCCTGAGGTTGTTCACGGTGCGCTCGCCGATTGCGATCTTTCCGGCCGAGATCGTTTCCAGCCCCGCGATCATGCGCAGCAGCGTCGACTTTCCGCAGCCCGACGGTCCGACCAGGATGACGAACTCGCCATCGGCGATATCGACGCTGACATCGTGGATGATCCGAGTGGCTCCGAAAGCCTTCTGCACGTTGTTGATGCTTACCGATGCCATTGCATATCTCCGAAAGAATGAGGGCGGATCAGGCGCTCAGCCACCCTTGACCGCGCCGGCGGTCAGCCCGGCGACGATCTGCCGTTGCGCGAACATGGTCAGCACCAGCACCGGCAGCGTCACCACCAGCGCGGCGGCGGCGAGCGGCCCCCAGCTCACCTGCTCGTAGGACAACATGTTGTAGACCGCGACCGGCAGTGTCCGCGTCTCGCGGCTGGCGAGCACGACGCCGAAGACGAAGTTGTTCCACGAGAAGATGATCGACAGGATGAAGGCGACGACGATGCCGGGCTTGGCGATCGGCAGCGCGACCAGGCGAAACACCTGCCACGAACTGGCGCCGTCGATGTTGGCGGCCTCCTCCAATTCCATCGGCGTCGTCTCGAAATAGCCGATCATCACCCAGACCACGATCGGCACCGTCACCACCAGATGGATGATGATCTGCGGCCAGAGCGTGCCGAGGATGCCCAGCCACTGAAACAGGAGGAACAGCGGGATGAGATAGGAAAGCCCGGGCGTCATGCGGGCGATCATGATGACGATCGCCGAGCGTTCCGCCTTGAGCCTGGCGATGCCATAGCCGGCCGGCACGCCGATCAGCAGCGCCAGCAGCGTCGCCGTGCCGGTCACCAGCACCGAGTTCCACAGATAGAGCAGGAAATTGTTCTCCTCGAACACCTTTGCGTAGTTCGACCAGGCGAAGCGCTCCGGGATCAGGATCGGCGGATAGGCGCCGTTGTCGATCTCGAACTTCAGCGACAGCGAGATCATCCAGAGGAAGAACAGGATCGCCGGCGAGACCAGCACCAGCGCCGCGAAGAACAGGCCTATCTTGTTGAGCAGCCGCGAGCTCACCTATTTGCCCTCCGTGTCGACCCATTGCGAGCGCTGGCGCAGCATCAGGAGGATGAAGGACAGGGCCACGATGACGATGAAGAACACCACCGCCATGGCCGAGCCGTAGCCCATGTCGTAATAGGAGAAGGCGGTGTTGTAGAGATAGATGTTGATTGTTTCCGATGCCGTGCCCGGCCCACCTTGGGTCATCGCGTAGATGATATCGAAGCTCTTGAGCGCATCGATCGTGCGGATGATGACCGCGATCATCAGAAACGGCGCGATCATCGGCAAGGTGAGGTAGCGGAACTGCTGCCAGGCATTGGCGCCGTCGATCTCGGCGCTTTCGAACGGCTCGCGCGGCACTGACGCCAGCCCACCCAGCACGATCAGCATCACCAGCGGCGTCCACTGCCAGGTCTCCACCGCGACCAGCGAAGGAATTACGGTGTTGGCGTTGAATATCCACTCCTGCGCCGGAATGCCGACTAGCGACAAGAGATAGTTGAGCACGCCGAGCTGCGGATGGAACATCATGGTCCAGACCAATGCCACGGCGACGGGCGTGGCCATCATCGGCATCACGAAGACGCCGCGCAGCAGGCCGCGCAAGGCAAACCTGGCGTCGAAGATGAGCGCGGCGACGGTACCGAAAAACATCGGCGCGACCACCGACAGGAAAGTATAGATCAAGGTATGCCAGAGCGATTCCCAAAACCGCGGATCGCTCGCCAAGCGCAGATAATTTTCCATCCCGGCAAAGCTTCGCGACTGGCCGAGCGTCCAGCTGTTGACGCTCATCCACAACGTGAAGGCCCAGGGGAAGACGATCACGGCGCCGACGACGACGAGCGCAGGAATGACGAAAGGCCAGTAGTTTGGAGCCAGCCGGATCGGCTGGCTCTCTTCGACGGCTTGCGTCGTCACCCCTGCGCGTTCCGGGGCGATGGCGGACATCAGCCTTGCTCGCTCCTGTCGAGAACCGGCTGGAACTGATCGGTGGCCTTCTTCAGTTCGTCGGCGGGATCGGCGCCGGCAATCATGTTGGTCAGCGCCACGCCATAGATGTCCCGGAACTCGGTCACCGGGATGATGACCGGCAGCGCCAGCCGGCTGATGTTGCCTGAGCCGACCACGGCATCCAGCCAGCTCGGCGGCATGGTGACGCCTTCGCGCACCTTGGGGTCTTCCAGCACCGACTTGCGGAACGGGACGCCGGCGCCGGCCTGCAGCAGGCGCGCGCCCATGGCCGGAGAGACCGCCCACTGGCAG
The DNA here is from genome assembly GCF_003997315.1 of Mesorhizobium sp. M1A.F.Ca.IN.020.04.1.1. Classification (NCBI taxonomy): domain Bacteria; kingdom Pseudomonadati; phylum Pseudomonadota; class Alphaproteobacteria; order Hyphomicrobiales; family Phyllobacteriaceae; genus Mesorhizobium; species Mesorhizobium sp. M1A.F.Ca.IN.020.04.1.1. Next base: position 10,296 of record NZ_RZSN01000025.1, on the reverse strand, counting down.
AACAGATAGGCCGCTTCCTTCTTCGCGCTGGCGGACGTGACACCGATGCCGTCGCCGAACGTGCCTGCGGCATGCGCCTTGGGTCCCTTCGGCATGACGCCATAGCCGACCTTGCCGACCACCCGCGACTTCTCCGGATTTTCCATCGGCGGTGCGAAGCCCACGCCATCGAACCACATGCCGATCTTGCCCTGCAGGAAGGCGGATTGCGCCTCGGCCCAGTTGAAGCCGGTGACGCCGGGAGGCGCGGCCTTGGTCATCAGCCGCTGGTAGAGGGCGGCAGCCTCGATCGCCTCCGGCGAGGTGGTGCGCAGCTTGCCGTCGCTCCCGAGCGGCGTCATGTCGTAGCCGAGCATCAGAGACGTCCACACCGGCGTGTTGGCGTTCTTGAGACCGCGTGCGACGAAACCGAAGGTGTTGCTTGAGGGATCCGTCAGCGCTTCAGCGGCGGCCACCAGCTGCTCGAAGCTCTCGGGATATTTTATACCTTTGGCGTCGAACAGCTCCTTGTTCCAGTAGAGGATCCAGTAGTCGACCGAGAACGGCAGCGAGCGCAGCACGCCCTGGCCGTCCTTGGCGAACTGGATGCCCGCCTCGGCGAAGTCGCTTTCGGTCAGCCCGGGATCGGTGAGGCCCGGATCGGCAACGAAGCCGGAAATGTCGGCCAGCCAGCCGCCCTTCTCGAACTGGCGCTTCTGCACATGGTAGCTCAGATGCACGACGTCGAAGCTCGGCTTGCCGGAGCTGAGCTCGATCACCGTCTTCTGGCGCTGCTGCTGTTCGGGTGTCGCCTCGGCATTGACCTTGATGCCGGTCAGCTCCTCGAACTCCGCGAGATTCTTCAGGATGGTGTCGCTGCGCGGGCTCTTGACCAGGTTGACGTCGAGCGTCGTGCCGGCAAAGCGCTTCCAGTCGACGCCCGCGGCGAAGCTCGGACGAAGACCGACGAGGCCGGTGGCGGCGAGAGCCGCGGTTCCCTGGAGCAGCTGCCTTCTAGTTGGACTGAATGGATTGGACGACATTTCTTCCTCCCGGTTGTCGTTGTCGATTACGCCACGACGATTGCGGCGCGGTTCTGCTTCCTCAAATCTGCAGCGCCAGCCGGCGCGCATTGTCGATGTGCTGGCTGATCGCCTCGACCGCCATCTGCGGATCGCGTTTCTCCAGGGCCTCGATCACCGCAAGATGCTCGCGCATGACCGGCACGACGCGACCGTCGATGCGGAACCGCTCCTGATGGATGAGCCGGATCTTCACCGAATTTACCAGATAGGCCTTGGCGATGATCTCGTTGCCCAACGCGCTGATGAAGGTGTCATGCATAGCCCAGTCGATGTTCTGGGCCTTGGCTTCCATTTCGGGGGTCGGGGTCTGCGCCAGCGCTTGGGCGAGCATGTCCTCGTGCTCGCGCCTCAGACCCGCAATCTCGGCGTCGGACGCGTTGACGGCAAACAGCGCGACAGCCTCGCGCTCCATGAACAGGCGGAACTGGAAAGCCTCGCGGATCAGGCTGATGTCGATATGCGCGATCTGCATGCCGCGTTGCGGTATCGTGGTCAGCAGCCCCTCGGCCTCGAGCCGCGGCACGATCTCGCGGATGGCTCCGAGCGGCAGGCCGGTGAAGGCGACCAGCTCGCGCTGCGAAACGAACTGGCCGGGCCTGAGGTCGCGGGCCAGCAGATGCCGCGTGAAGCTGGCATAGGCCTTCTCCCTGAGGGTTGCCGGTTCGCTCGTGTCGTCCATGCCGATCAGCGCCCTCCCCGGTTCAGGCTGCCTGTGTCGCAAACAGCCTGTCGTAAGCGGCGCCAAGCTGCTGCCGTTCCTGCAAGGCTACCGGCTCGAGCGGCGGCCGAACCGTCAGCCAGCGTTCGTCGCCGGTCTGGCGCGCCACCATGGCCTTCACCGCCGGGATGACCGGATGCCGGAGCAGTTCGAGGACGAAGCTTTCCACGCGGGAGTCGTCGCGTCCGCTCTCGATCATGGCGCGCAGTTCGCCGGCGGCGAAATTGGCCATGCCGGAAATCGCGCCCTGGCCGCCGATCCGCACCGCCGGAGCCAGATGCCGTTCGTCGCCGATGAGGATGATCAGGTCGCCATGCGCCTTGAGCAGCGCTTCGCTGTAGCCCCAGTCTCCACCGGAATCCTTGACCCCGGCGACCACGCCCGGATACGCCTTGCGAAGCCGGCCGATCAGGTCGAGCGACAGCTGCACCGTCGTGACCGAGGGGATGTTGTAGAGCAGCATGCCGCGGGCCAGCGGACCGAGCGCGGCGAACACGGCGCCGAACCAGCCGAACAACCCATCGTCACCGACATTCTTGAAATAGCTCGGCGGCGCCAGAAGGATGTTGCGGGCGCCGCGCTGCAACGCCTGGCGGCACTGCTCGGCAGCGTCCTCCGCCGCATCGACCAGCACGCCTGCAACGAGTTGGTCCGCGGGTATTCCCGCCGCAAGCATGGCATCGATGACCGCCTGCCGCTCCGCCGTACCGACGGAAGCGCCTTCGCCGGTGGTGCCGAACAGCGTTACGCTGCTGCAGCCAGCATCGAGACAGGCCTTAGCATGCTCGGTCATCAGCGGAACGGCGATCCGCCCGGCTGCATCAAAGGGCGTTGTGAGCGCAACCGACAGACCAAAGCGCGAACCCACCTGCAATTCTCCATTCATCAATCCGCGAGCAGGCGTAGCATACTGACATGTTAGTTGTAAACATAGCTCTCGATCACCCTTGGCTGCGGCTGGAAACAATTCACAATGCCTGTAGAGCCAGTCCCGCCAGCGCGGATGCCGCGAGCGTCGGCAGCATGCCGGCCTTCAGCCTGAGCATGGCGACCATCGCCGCCGCCGACAGCAGCGCCGCGCGCCAGTCGAGCGAGGAAACGACCGGAACCTCGACGCCCCAGCCGACGCTCTCGACTTTGCCGAAGACGACATGCAGCGCGAACCACAGCGCAAGGTTCATCACCACGCCGACGACCGCTGCCGTTATCGCACCGAGCGCCGCCGACAACGCCTTGTTCTGCCGCAGCTGCTCGATGTAGGGCGCGCCGAGAAATATCCAGAAGAAGCAAGGCGCAAAGGTAGCCCAGAGCGTCAGCGCCGCCCCAAGCGACCCTGCAAGCAGAGGGGTGAGCGTGCCCGCATGGCGATAGGCGGCGGCGAAGCCGACGAATTGCAGCACCAGGATCAGCGGTCCGGGCGTCGTCTCGGCAAGTCCGAGCCCGTCGACCATTTCTCCGGGCGAAAGCCAGCCGAACGAGGTCACCGCGGCTTGCGCGACATAGGCAAGAACCGCATAGGCGCCACCGAAGGTGACGACCGCCATCAGGCTGAAGAAGCCGCCGATCTGCGCCCATACGCTCCCTGGCCCTGCCAGCACGGCGATCAGCGCCACCGGTCCGAGCCAGATCGGCAGCCAGATGGCGATGGTCCGGGCCGCATGCCATTTGGTCGGCACCGTGTGGCCGAGCTCGCCGCGCTCGAACATCAGGTCGACCACGCCGCCTTTGTCGGCGGCGGCGTTGCCCTTGCCATGCGCCGAACCCGAAAACAGCCCGGGTGCAAAGTGATTGCCGACCCAGCCAATGAGTCCCGCCGCAAGCACGATCAGTGGAAACGGCAGCTTGAGGACATAGATGGCAAGAAAGGCCGCCACCGCGATGGCCACCATGACCCGGTTCTTCAGCGCCCTCTTGCCGATGCGGATCACCGCTTCGACGACGACCGCCAGCACCGCCGCCTTGATGCCGAAGAACAGCGCCTCGATGACCGGCGCGTCGTTGTAGAGCATGTAGAAACTGCTCAGGGCGAGCATGACCAGTGCGCCTGGGAGCACGAACAATGTTCCGGCGACGAGGCCGCCGGCCGTCCTGTGCAGCAGCCAGCCGATATAGACGGCAAGCTGCTGCGCCTCGGGACCCGGAAGAAGCATGCAGTAGTTCAGAGCATGCAGGAATCGCTCCTCGCCGATCCAGCGGCGCTCCTCGACCAGTTCCTTGTGCATCAGGGCGATCTGCCCGGCCGGCCCGCCGAAAGAGAGCAGGCCGATCTTGGCCCATAGCCGCGTCGCTTCACCGAAAGTCGGCACAGCCGGGACATCGGCCGGCTGCGCGGCGCTGTCCTTGGCAAGCACGGTCATTGTTGCTTACCCCCGGCCGGCCAGTTATGCGTCTCGTCCGTGGCGTCACGGCACCAGCGGAAGAAAGCGTCATAGAGCAGCATGCCGGCTTCGAGCTGTTCCAGGTCGTCGCGGAACATGCGTGACAGGCCGAGCGACGCGGCGAGGAACCCGGCAGCCTGCGGCACCAGGTCGAGACGCGCTGTATCCGCGCCGCGCACGATCAGCGCCAGACGATCGAGCGCCTCGGTGCGCAGGCCGAACTCCTCGATCATCGTGTCGAAGGTGCAATGATCGCCGCGATGGCTCCAGAACACGCCTTCGATGTCGAAGGGCACCGCGGCGAAGCGATCCGCCACCAGGGGCACCTCGGCCGGGTCGACGAACAGGAACACGGCGCCAGGATCGACAAATCGTCGGATCAGCCAGGGGCAGGCGATGCGATCGACCTTCGGCCGGGAACGCGTGACCCATACGGTGCGACCCTTCCCATCGCGAGGCGGAATTGCGTCGGCCGCGACTAACGGCGCCTTGACGGCGGCCCAGGCCGCGAAACCGCCTTCCAACGATTCCGCCGGAATGCCCTCGTGGCGCAGCCACGCGGCAACGCCTTGCGAGAGCTTCTCTCCGCGCTGGCAGATGACCACGACCCTGGATCCGGAGAAGTCGGCCGCCCAGGTCGAGACGGTTCTGAAGTCGCGCCGGTAAGAAGCCGGCAGCAGCCGCGGATCGGCTTGAAAGTCGTCGTCGATGCGTACGTCGACGAGACGAGGTGCATCCGGCAGGCCGACCAGTCGGGCAAGCTGCGGCACTGTGATCTGAGTTGTTGACGGCATGGCGTCCACCTCCTGAACGAAGAGAGTTTGGACGCGATCGTTGGGCTGACGCCTCACGGGGTCGTCGCGGGGAACCCCTTAGCCAGGATGCTGGAACGCTCCCCTACGATTGTCAAGAATTCTTGTCGAGGAAGGCGCGGCCCGCACCTTCTTTGGAAGCTGCACTTACTGCGCCGTCCAACCGCCATCCATCGGCAGGGTCGTGCCGGTCATCTGCTTGGCCGCATCCGAGCACAGGAACAGCGCCAGTGCCGCCAATTCCTCAACGCTGACGAACTCCTTGGTCGGCTGCGCGGCAAGCAGCACATCGTGCTTGACCTGTTCCTCGGTCATGCCGCGCGCCTTCATCGTGTCGGGGATCTGCTTCTCGACCAGCGGCGTCCAGACATAACCGGGCGCGATCGCATTGACGGTGATGCCATCCTGCGCGACTTCCAGCGCCACCGTCTTGGTCAGACCTGCAATCCCGTGCTTGGCAGAGACATAGGCCGACTTGAACGGCGAGGCGACCAACGCATGGGCCGAAGCCGTGTTGATGATGCGGCCCCATTTGCGGCTCTTCATGCCCGGCAGCGCCGCCTTGATGGCATAGAAGGCGGCAAGCAGGTTGATGCGGATGATCGCCTCCCACTTGTCGTCGGGGAACTCGTCGATCGGCGCGACATGCTGGATACCGGCATTGTTGACCAGGATGTCGAGGCTGCCGAACGCCTCCTCGGCCTCGCGGATCATGGCGGTGACCGCCCCGCCGTCCATCATGTTGGCGCCGGAATAGCGGCACTTGACGCCGAAATCCCTCTCGATGCCGGCGCGCTCCTTTTCGATCGCCGCGGCATCGCCCAGGCCGTTGATGGTGACGTTGGCGCCCTCGGCGGCAAAGGCGCGGGCGATTGCAAGGCCGATGCCGCTGGTCGAGCCAGTGACGAGCGCATTCTTGGAAGACAGGGAACCCATGGCAGATCTCGCACGTGGAGGGAGGGACTGTTGAAGCAGATAGTTTGTGCGTCGCAACATAACAATGCCATGCCCGTATTTCGGTGCGATTACAATGTTGTGATGCAGTTCGAGCGACAGGAAGCGGGCGGTCCTAGGGCGGTCTTTGCCGCCGCTGATGTGAGGCCTGCGACCTATCCGGCTATCTTGAGCAGCGAGGAAACCAGGAGCCTGTGCTCCTGCTGCGACAGCACGTCTGAATCGAAAAGATTCATGCTGCGCAGCCCCTCGATGGCGAGGAAACAAACCAGCAGCGAGCCGAGGTCGTCCGTTTCCTCCTTCAGCCGTTCGAACAGCTGCCGCTTGAAGGCTTTGATCGGCGTCAGGAATTCCGGATCCTCGGCGATCGCGGAGAACATCCAGGAGGCCGAAGGTTTCGGCTTCTCGCAATCATCGGCCGAGAGCCGTATGTAGGCCGCGAGCGCGCTTTCATCGCTTGCCTCGGCCGTGCGTTCTTCGAGCGCCTGCTCGAAAGCATTGAGGTAATTCTCGACCAGCCCCTGCATCAGCTTGGCCTTGGTCGGGAAATTGTAGAGCAGACCGCCCTTCGACACGCCGGCGCGATTGGCGATGGCGTCGAGCGACAGGCTTCCCGGGCCCGCCTCGCGCGCCACGTCGGCTGCCGCTGCAAGTATCCTGTCGCGCGAGTTTGCCCTGCGAGCTTTCATCACGCCTTCCCTTACATTAGGCCTTGTGGAATTGACAAGACCGTCCAGACGGTACAGTAAGGCGCCCGCAATTTGAAATCGGGATTTATCGTCGATATGTGTCCCGGCAATTGACGTTGCCGGTTGCCGGCTCGAGGGGAACTATCCGTGAAGCGCTTCTTCATCATCACCGGAATTCTGCTGCTGCTCGCCGTGGTGTGCGCCGGCATCGTCGGCTTCAACCTGTTTCGCGACAATGCGATCAAGCAGTTTTTCGCCACCATGAAACCGCCGGCGGCGACAGTGTCGACCATCGTGGCGAAGCCTTCGAACTGGACGCCCGGCGTCGAGGCGATCGGCACCGTCAACGCCGTGCGCGGCGTCGACCTGACCGTCGAGACGGCCGGCATCGTCAAGGACATCCTCTTCCACGCCAACCAGAAGGTCGCGGCCGACGCTGTGCTTCTGCAGCTCGACGATGCCGTCGAGAAGGCCGATCTGGTGGCGCAGAAGGCTCAGGCAGCATCCGACCAGGCGGCGCTGACCCGCGCGCTGGAATTGCAGCGGCGTGGCGTCGGCACCGACGCTACGCTTGATGCCGCGCGCGCGGCGGCGACCGCATCGGCCGCGCAAGTGAACAAGCTGCAAGCCGTGCTCGACCAAAAGCAACTCGCAGCTCCCTTCACCGGGACGGTCGGCATTCCGAAGATCGACATTGGCCAGTATCTGGCGCCCGGCAACTCAGTCGTCACGATCCAGGATCTGGACACGATGCGGGTCGACTTCACCGTGCCCGAACAGCAGCTGCCGCTGCTGAAGATCGGCCAGACGGTGCGGATCGGCAGCAATGCTGCCGACATGTCCTTTGCCGGCTCCATCCGCGGCATCGATCCCAAGATCGACCCGGCAAGCCGGCTGGTGTCGATCCGCGGCGAGGTCGCCAACCCGGAGGGCAAGCTGACCCCGGGCCAGTTCGTGCAAATCCGCGTTGAGTTGCCGGAGGAAAGCAACGTCATCTCGGTGCCGCAGACGGCGGTGACCTCAAGCCTGTACGGCGACTATGTCTTCGTGGTGGTGCCGCCCAAGCCCGCTGAGGCCGGCGCTGCCGCGCCAGCAAAACCGGAAGACCAGAAGTCCGGCGCAGAGAAGCCTGCCGGCGATGCAGCCAAGCCGCAAGCCGATGCCTCGAAGCCGGCCTCCGATACGGCAAACGCCGCCGACAGCGCTGCGAAGCCGGCTGAGAACGCTCAAAAGCCGGCCGAAACCGGGCAACAGCCGGCACTCGTTCTGTCGCAGGTCTTCGTCAAGCTCGGCCGCCGCAACAATGGCATGGTCGAGATCGTCGAAGGCCTGAAGGCCGGTGACCAGGTCGTGACCGCCGGTCAGAACCGGCTCTTCAACGGCATGTCCGTTGCGGTCGACAACACCGTTGATCCCAGCAAATCGGCAAACAAGCAGGTTCAGCAATGAGCTTTTCCGATATCTTCATTCGCCGCCCCGTCCTCTCGACGGTGCTGGCCTGCATGATCTTGCTCCTGGGTTTCCAGGCCATCTTCAACCTGTCGATCCGCCAGTATCCGAAGGTTGACGAGACGGCGATCACCATCACCACGGCCTATCCCGGAGCCAGCGCCGACCTGATTCAGGGCTTCATCTCAGCGCCGATCGCGCGCGCCGTCGCCTCGACGGAAAACATCGACTACGTCACCTCGTCGAGCCGCCCGTCTTCGAGCACGGTGACCGTCCAGATGAAGCTCGGCTCCAATCCCGATGTTGCGTTGACCGAGGTGCTGTCCAAGGTTCAGGGCGTGCGCGGCACCTTGCCGGATGCCGCCAAGGATCCGGTGATCGTCAAGGGCACCGGCCAGCAGTTCGCGATGATGTATATCTCGATGCAGAATCCGAACATGACGAAGGAGCAGTTGACCGAGTACATCGAGCGCGTCGTGCGGCCGCGCATCTCGACGGTGGAAGGCGTCGCCGACGTCCAGATCTTCGGCGCCGAGGAATATTCGATGCGGGTCTGGATCGACCCGGTCAGGCTCGCCGCCCGCGGCGCCACGGCCGCCGACGTGCTGACTGCGATCAACAATTCCAATTTCCTGTCCGCGCCCGGCAACACACAGAACGAGTATGTGGTTTCCTCGATCGCGGTTCACTCGACCCTGCAGACGCCGGAAGCCTTCGCGCAGCTCCCTATCCGCTCGACCGACGGCCAGGTGGTGCGGCTGCGCGATGTGGCTCGGGTCGAGCTTGGCGCCGCCAGCACCGACACGAGGGTGAGCTTCAACGGCAAGCCGGGCACCTTCCTGGCCATCTTCCCGACGCCTGCCGCCAATCCGCTGACGACTGCCGAGGCGATCCACAAGATCGTGCCGGTGATCCAGGATACGTTGCCGAAGGGCATGACGATCGAGATCGTCTACGATTCCACCGAGCAGATCAGCGCCTCGATCGAGGAGGTGTTCAAGACCATCGGTGAGGCTGTCGCCATCGTCATTCTCGTCATCCTGCTCTTCCTCGGATCCTTCCGCTCGGTGATGATGCCGATCGTGACCATCCCTCTGTCGCTGATCGGCGTCTGTTTCATTCTGTTTGCGGTAGGCTATTCGATCAACCTTCTGTCGCTGCTTGCCATGGTGCTGGCGATCGGCCTTGTCGTCGACGACGCCATTGTCGTGGTGGAGAACATCCACCGCCATATGGAGGAAGACGGCATGTCGCCGATGCAGGCGGCCTTCAACGGCATGCGCGAGATCTTCTCGGCAATCGTCGCCATGACCATTACGCTGGCCGCCGTGTTTGCGCCGCTTGCCTTCACCGGCGGTCTGACCGGCGCGCTGTTCCGCGAGTTCGCGGTCACGTTGGCCGGCTCCGTGGTCCTGTCCGGCCTGATTGCGGTGACCATCACGCCGATGATGTCGGCTCGCCTCTTGAAGGCCGGCGCGCACGGCCGCTTCCAGCGCATCGTCGACGGCACCTTCAGCCGTGTCGAGCGCGTCTACGAGCGGGCGGTGACCGCTTCGCTCAGAAACAGGCCGGTTACCTTTATCATCGTCGTCGCGCTGGTTGCGCTCACCGGCTTCATGTTCACCAAGACCTCGACCGAACTAGCGCCGGAAGAAGACCAGGGCTTCCTGCTTTCGATCGTAACCGCCCCGCGCTACGCTACCTCGGACTACACCGAGACCTACGTCAACCAGATCCTCGGTCTTGTTAAGGACATTCCGGAAACGCGGGCGCAGTTCTCGGCGGTCGCCTTCGGCGGCGCCACCAACGGCGCTTTTGTCGGCTTTGCCTTCAAGGATTGGGCCGAACGGCAGCGCAGTTCGAAGGAGATCCAGACCGACATCACCGGTCGCTTGGCCAAGGTCGCCGGCGTCGAGGCTTTCGTCTTCGCGCCGCCGACGCTGCCCGGCTCGGGCGGCGGCCTGCCGATCTCGATGGTGGTTCGCTCGACCGGCGATCCCTCGGAAGTCTTCGACCAGGCCGAGAAGATCAAGAACAAGGCGCAGGCTTCCGGCCGCTTCATCGTCGTGCAGAACTCGATGTCCTATGACGCCCCGCAGGTGACCGTCACCATCGACCGCGAGCGCGCGGCGGCACTGAACCTGCCCATCGCCGACATCGGCAACACGCTGACGCTGCTGGTCGGCGGCGCCGAAGTGGCGCAGTTCGATCGCGACTCCAACAGCTATGACA
>NZ_RZSN01000260.1:0-5514 GCF_003997315.1 Mesorhizobium sp. M1A.F.Ca.IN.020.04.1.1 | reverse complement strand
GTCGCTGGCCGAGATCGGCCCGCGGCTCGACCGCGCCGTCGACCCGCTCTGGGTCTCGCGGCAAGCGCTGGAGGCAGGCGACGATATGCTGAAACCGGGCTGCGGCTGGCTGCCGGCTTCCTGGATGCCTCAGGCCGCGTTGCGGCAAGCACTGCGCGGCGCCGCCCGAGCCGACGATGCGACGCTTGCCGACTACGGCACGCCGCTCGGCCTGCCGGCACTGCGGCAGCTGCTTGCCCGCCGCCTGTCGGCGCACGGCGTCGAGGCTTCGCCGGACCAGATCATGCTCACCGAGTCCGGGACGCAGGCGATCGACCTGCTGTGCCGCTTGCTCCTCGAGCCGGGCGATGCGGTGCTGGTCGACGATCCCTGCTATTTCAACTTCCATGCGCTGCTGCGCGCGCATCGCGCCAAAGTGGTCGGTGTCGCGATGACACCCTCGGGGCCCGATATCGACCTCTTCGCGCAAGCGCTCGCCGAGCACCGGCCGCGCCTCTACATCACCAATTCCGCGCTTCACAACCCAACCGGCGCGGTGCTCTCGCCGGTTATAGCGCACCGGCTGCTCAAGCTTGCCGATCAATCGGATCTCGCCATCGTCGAGGATGACATCTTCGCCGATTTCGAGCACGCGCCGGCGCCGCGGCTGGCGGCCTTCGATGGCCTCGGCCGCGTCGTCCAGATCGGTTCCTTCTCCAAGACGCTGTCGGCTTCGGTGCGATGCGGCTTCATCGCCGCGCCCCGCGACTGGATGGAACGGCTGATTGACCTCAAGATCGCCACGACTTTCGGCGGCGGGAGGCTCTCCTCGGAACTGGTGCTGACTCTGCTGAAGGACGGCAGCTACCGCAAGCATGTCGAGCAGTTGCGCACCCGCCTGTCGCGCGCAATGGCCGAAACAGCCGGCAGGCTGAAAGCAATGGACGTTATGCCCTGGATCGATCAGGGGGCCGGCATGTTCCTGTGGTGCCGCCTGCCCGACGCCATCGACGCCGCCGATGTCGCCCGCCATGCGCTGGCGGATAATGTCGTGCTGGCGCCCGGCAACGCCTTCAGCCTGTCGCACTCCGCCGGCCGCTTCATGCGTTTCAACGTCGCCCAATGCGCCGATAAGCGCAACTTCAGAGTGCTTGAAAGGGCAATGGCCGCGTCCCGCCGCAAAGGCGCGTCGCAGCCCGGCAGCGGCAGAGCTTAGGCGCCTGCCCGCTTGCGGCGCTCATACATCATCACCAGCGTCTCGGCAGTCAGCGCCGGCTTCTGCTCGCCCTCGATCTCGACGGTGTTCGCGGCCTTCATCAGATATTGGCCGGGGCCGCGGTCTTCCATGGTGAGCAGCGTCGTGCGCAGCCGGATACGTGCGCCGGACTTCACCGGCGCCAGGAAGCGCACTTTGTCGAAGCCATAGTTGAAGGCGGCTTGCGTGTTTTCCGGCACGATGCCCATCTCCAGCGCCAGCGCGCCGATGATCGACAGCGTCAGATAGCCATGCGCGATCGTAGTGCGGAACGGGCTCTGCCGCTTCGCGCGCTCCGGATCGACATGTATCCACTGGTGGTCGCCCGTGCATTGGGCGAACTGGTCGATGCGCTGCTGGTCGACCGTCGTCCAGTCCGACACGCCGATCTCCTGGCCGGCCATTGTCCGCAACTGTTCGAAGGTCGGCGGCGTCCTCGGCCGATTTTCCGTCATTCCTGCTTTCCTGCTGGCTTCTGCCAATCTCCCGACCATGAACCGGCGGCTCCTGTCAATTCGCGGCGCCTCGATTTCACCCTCAGACTTGACGGTTTTACGGCAAGCCGCGAACGCGCAGCCGCACGCGCCGATTGCTCAGCCGCCTGAACCCGATCCGGAAAACCCGAATAGGCGCCCTGGATTGCTCACTTCCCGTCGTAGCCGGCCCGGATTTCCGCCATCGCGTCCTTGATCCTGTCGCGCAGGATTTCGACCGATTCGGTGCCGGATTTCCGAACCAGGTCGGCGACCTCGCCGGCATTCTTCAGCGTTGTCTCGAAGGATTTCCTGGCGAAATCCACCTGCTTCGTCATCAACTCCTGCGGATTGCCCGGAGGCTGGTAGTTGCGTGCCATCCGGGTAATTTCGCCGAGCGCCTCCTGCACCATTTCGTGCTGTCTCGACAGAATGGATGACGCGCCGGCGGCGCTTGCCCGGGCCGACTTCTCCAGAGCCTCGAGATTCCTGCGGTGGTGATCGAGGATCGCCTGGATGTCGACCTTCGGCAGCTTCAAGTCGCGGCCGAACCTGCTGAAGATGTCCAGAAAAGAGTCGGATTCCGGTTGTCTTGCCATGTCGTCGCCTCCCGATCTGCCGCTCTTACAGCGCCCACTAGGGAGAATAGTGCGCGCCCGGTCCGCGTCAATTGAGGAGAAGCAGCCGCTCCGCCGTATAGAGTGCCAAGCCGGCCAGACCGCCGATTACCATGCCGTTGAAGCGGATATACTGCAGGTCCTTGCCGATATTGATCTCGATCAGCCGCGTCAGCTGGGCCAGATCCCAGCGCTTGACCTGATCGGCGATGAATTTCGACACGCCGCTCTTCTGGCTTTCGACGAAGGAGGCGAGCGCCACAACAAAACCCTGGTTCATGTCGACCCTGATCTGGGCATCGTCGGCCAAATGCCGGCCGACCTCGACGAACAGGTTGGCGAGGTGCTCGCGGATCGTCGAATTGGCCGCGTTGGCGTCCTGCTCGATGAACAAGCGCAGGCTTGCCCAAGTCTCGCCGGCGAGAGCCCTGACTTCCGGACGGCCCAGGAAATCGCGCTTCAGCCTTTCGGCGCGTCTTGCATATTGCTTCGAGGTCCTGAGCCGCTCGACGAAGCCAAGTACGAAACGGTCGAACTCGGCGCGCGCCGGATGATCGGGATCGGCCCGCACCTCCTCCAGCAGCAACCCGGCGGAAGCGACAATCTTCTTGAGCAGATAGGCGTCGGCGCGAAACAGGTTGAACAGCGACGGCAGTTCCTCACGGATCTTTTCGCGCATCGTCGCCAGCGCCTTCTCGTCGTTCAGGAAGCGCCCGACCACCCTGGTGAACTCGTCGAACAGTTTCTGGTGGCGCCGGTCGTCGGTGAGCGCCGACAACAGCTCCGCGGCTAAAGGCGCTAGCGGCACTTTTTCGATCTGCTCCAGCAAGCGGCTGGTGACGAAGTCGCGCAGCCCGGACTGCTCCACGGCGGTCAGCGTCTGCGGCACCAGGCGGGCGACGAATCGCGACAGGTCGGCGGCGCGTTCGGCGTCGGCCAGCCAGTCGGCGACGAGGGCGGCAAAGTCGACCTCGGCGAGCTTTTCCCGCACGGGCTCCGGCGCAAGGAAATTGGCCTCGATGAACCGGCCGAGATTGTCGGCGATGCGGTGCTGGTTCTCAGGAATGATGGCCGTGTGCGGGATCGGCAGGCCGAGCGGGCGCCTGAACAACGCCACGACCGCATACCAGTCGGCCAGCCCGCCAATGATCGCCGCCTCGGCGAACGCGGCAACAAAGCCGAGCCACGGATGGGTGATCTCTAAAGACTTGGCGAGCGCGAAGACAAGGATGCACAGGCCAAGCGCTGCGGCGGCGACGAACTTGGTCCGCCGCAATGCCGAGAGCTTTGCCTGCGCATCGGCGTCGAATCGAACCGGCGCGAGGGCCTGAGCTGATTGTGACATGGAAAGGCCTTCCCTATTGCACCCGGACTTATCTAGGGCCTGCGCCGGGGAAACGCTCGCTCAAAGCGCATTGCGGCGCGATGCGGCGGACACGCACAAAAAGTTGATAAGTTTATTCAGCTATGTAGCGGTCCAGTCTGGAATTGTTCCAAACTATGGGCCATATTCGGCCCAAGCTCATTTCGCGAGGATACCATGCGGCTCACGCGCCAGACGAACTATGCGATGCGCATACTGATGTATTGCGCCGCGAACAGCGACCGCCTGAGCCGCATCCCCGAGATCGCCACCGCCTATTCGGTTTCGGAGCTGTTTTTGTTCAAGATCCTGCAGCCGCTGGTCGAGGCCGGCCTGGTCGAGACGGTGCGCGGCCGCAATGGCGGCGTCAGGCTCGGCCGCCCGGCGGAGCAGATCAGCCTGTTCGACGTCGTGCGCGTCACCGAAGAGAGCTTCGCCATGGCCGAGTGCTTCGAGAACGACGCCGCCGAATGCCCGCTGGTCGACAGCTGCGCCTTGAATTCGGCACTGCGCGAAGCGCTCAATGCCTTCTTCGCCGTGCTCTCCCGCTACACGATCGCCGACCTCGTCGCCGCGCGCCCGAATGTGCGCCACCTGCTTGGCATCGATCTCCTGGAGCAGCGCGCCCCGGCTGCCTAAGCTGCCGATTGCGGCAACACGAACGGAACGCTTCCAGCAGGCAGTGCGCCGACCTTGAGCCGGCAGTCGAACACCTTTTCGATCAGCTCGTCATTGAGCACCTCTTGAGGTGAGCCGGCGGCAGCCAGTTGGCCACGAGAGAGCACGAAAATCCGGTCGGCATACATGGCCGTCAGATTGAGGTCGTGCAGGATCGCCACCACGCCGCCGCCGCGCCGCGCGAAATCGCCCGCAATATTCATGATGATCAGTTGGTGCTTGACGTCGAGGCTGGAGACAGGCTCGTCGAGGAAAAGGTAGCGCGGCCTGCCCTCGAGAACCGGCGCCCAGACCTGGCAAAGTACACGGGCAAGCTGGACGCGCTGCTGCTCGCCGCCTGAAAGCTCCTGGTAGAAGCGGCCGGCAAAGCCGTCGAGATCGACACGCGCCAGCGCCCGCTCGGGCAAGCGCGCATCCTCGCCGGGCAGCACCCCGGAACGCCCGCCGATCAGGCCGAGACGAACGATCTCTAGCACCGTGAAGGGAAAGGACAGCGTGGTGGACTGCGGCAGCACGGCGCGATGCGTCGCTGCCTCCACCGGCTTCATGGAAACCAGGTCTCGGCCATTGAGGATGACAGTGCCGGTATAGGAGAGCTCGCCCGTCAGCGCCTTGAGCAGCGTCGTCTTGCCCGAGCCATTGGGCCCGACGATTGCCGTTACCTCGCCCGGCAGCGCCGTGAAATCGACATGCGACACGATGCGCCTGGAGCCGATCGCTACGGAGATGTCCCGGGCTTCGATCATCGGCTGCTCACAGATCAATGACGCCGCGCTTGCGCAGCAGGATCCACAGGAAGAACGGCGCGCCGGCCACTGCCGTGACGATGCCGATCGGCAGTTCGGCGGGCGCGACGACGGTACGGGCGACCGCGTCGGCAAGCAGAAGCAGCGAGGCGCCGAGCAAGGCCGAGGCCGGCAGTAGGTAGCGGTTATCCGGACCGATCGCGAGGCGCAACAGATGCGGCACGACGATGCCGATGAAGCCGATGCCTCCGCTGACGGCGACCGACGCACCGACCGCCGCCGACACGCCGACGATGGCCGTATATTTCAGCCGCTGGACCGGAATGCCGAGATGGCCGGCGGTCGCCTCGCCGAGCGCCAGCGCATCGAGGCCGCGCGACAGGAACGGCATCGCCGCCAATGC
>NZ_RZSN01000259.1:0-5527 GCF_003997315.1 Mesorhizobium sp. M1A.F.Ca.IN.020.04.1.1 | reverse complement strand
TCCCTGGACTTAAGCTTAAGCTCTGAAATCGTCATGTGTCGAAGCCCTCAAAGGCTCCGAACATCGTTCCTCAGCGTCACGCGCGAAAGGTGCTGTCGGAACAGCGCTTACGGAGGATTATCCCAACCCGCCAATGATCGCCGCGCAGAGCATGGTGATGTTCGAGAAGGCGGCCCGCAATCTCGGCTACCATCCCTTCCCAAACCCCTCGTCCAACGCGTCTCGCGATTACGTCAATCCCGATGGCGTGGCGTTCGGCCAATGCCACTACTGCGGCTACTGCGAGCGTTTCGGCTGCGAGGCGAATGCAAAAGCCAGCCCGCACTTCACCGTTATTCCGCTGGCGCTGAAGAATCCGAATTTCGAACTGCGCACAAATTCGATCGTGCTGAAGATCAATCTCGATTCGACCCGCAAGAAGGCCGTCAGCGTCAGCTATCTCGACGCTCGCGGGCGAGAATTCGAACAACCTGCCGACCTTATCATCCTGTCGGCCTACGCGCTCGGGAACGTCAACCTGCTGCTGCAGTCGGGGATCGGCGTTCCTTACGATCCCGCCACGGGTAAAGGCGTGGTCGGCCGAAACTATGCCTACCAGTGCGGCGGCGGGGCTACCGCCTTCTTCGACAAGAAGACCATCCTGAACCGCTTCATGGGCGCCGGCGCGCTCGGCACCTGCATGGATGATTTCAACGGCGACAACTACGATTTCGTGAAGGCCGGATACATCGGCGGCGGCGGTATCAGTTGCAGCAACTCGGGCGCCCGGCCTATCCAGTCACATCCGACACCCCATGGCACGCCGCGCTGGGGCTCGGACTGGAAGAAGGCAGTGGTCGACAACTATGACCATGCTGCCAACGTTGGCAATCAAGGCGCGGTGATGGCCTACAGGCAGAACTATCTCAGCCTCGATCCAACCTATACGGACATCTTCGGACGTCCGCTGATGAGGATGACGTTCGACTTCCAGGACAACGAGGTTAAGCAGATGAACGGCCAGGCCGACATCTGCGTGACAATCGCCAAGGAGATGGGTGCGATCAGGGTCGACCGGAGCATTCCGCCGGTGCCCTATTCCATCGTTCCCTATCAGAGCACTCACAATACCGGCGGGGCCGTTTTCGGCGCCGACCCCACCACCAGTGTCCTGAACAAACATCTTCAGGTCTGGGATGTCCCGAACGTATTCGTCACCGGCGCCTGCGTATTTCCGCAGAACGCCGGGAAGAATCCGACCGGACCGGTGGGCGCTCTTGCCTATTGGGCGGCGGACGCGATCAAGAATTATCTGAAGAACCCCGGCCCATTGGTTCCCTCCTGAGGCAGGTCTGCCGGGTCCGGATCCACGCTTCGGATCCGGCAGACTGTGCGTTTCGAATACCGACATAACCAGGGTGGCTTGGCGACAACCAAGCCGCCCCTGATTGAAGCACGCGAAGATGAGATCGACGATTCTTGGATTGACGACCGCGGTTCTCACCGCAGTCGGCTCTGCGCAGGCGCAGGACAAATCTCCTGGCAATGCTGACGCCGGCGCCTCGGTCTTCAAGAGATGCATGGCCTGCCATGCGGTCGGGCCCGACGCCAAGAACGGGGTAGGGCCGGTATTGAATGGCGTCGTTGGCCGTGCGGCAGGCACTTACCCTAGTTACAGCTATTCCGCGGCGAACAAGAATTCGGGCCTGACCTGGGATGAACCGACGCTGACCACATATCTGCACGCGCCGCGCAAGTTGGTGCCCGGCACGAAGATGACATTCGCTGGTCTCAGCAAAGACCAGGAGATCGCCGATGTGATCGCCTATCTGAAACAATTCAACGCCCAAGGACAGAAGGCCTCTCCCTGAGCCAGGGACGATCTGTCCGGCTTGCAAAGCACAATCTTATGAAATTCCTCCTGCATCAGGGCCTGGGGTATTCGACCGTTCATCAGATCGGCGACTACCTGCGAAGCCACGGAACCGGCCATCACTGGATCGAACGGTATCGGGGCAGCATCTTCGTCATCGTATCCGATCAAGCCGACGAGATGATCCTTCGAAACGAGTTCTCCGGGCTTCTCGATGCCGTCAACGAAAGGAGACGGACGGATGAGCGGAAAAGCCATCGACGAGAGCATAAAACTGAAGCGCGCCTATGAGAGCCCAGCTGCCGACGATGGCACGCGGGTGCTGATTGACCGGCTTTGGCCGCGCGGGGTCAAGAAGATCGATGCCGGCATCGACTGCTGGATGAAAGAACTCGCGCCAAGCACCGAGCTTCGGAAATGGTTCGGACACGATCCCGCCCGCTGGGACGAATTCCGTCGGAGATATGCGGCGGAAATCCACGCGCATGGCGATGAGCTCGACCGGCTCCGCGACCTGATACGACACGGCCCTGTCACGCTCGTCTACTCGGCTCATGACGAGGCCCACAACGATGCCGTCGTCCTGAGAGAGATTTTGCTGGGACATCGCTAGAGACGTCGCGCCGCCCTGCCTTTGTGCCATCAAGGACATGGGGCGTGTGACCACTACAGCGGGTTCAAATCACTTTTCTGGAACCAAACCGAGCAAGGTTCATCAAATCATCGAGGAGACGCACAATGAAATTCTTTGTCGATACAGCCGATATATCTGAAATTCGCGAGCTTGCCGCGGCAGGCTTTGTCGATGGGGTGACCACGAACCCGTCGCTCATCTCGAAGACCGGTCGGCCGATCAGGGATGTGATCAAGGAGATCTGCGGGACGATCGAAGGCCCGGTTTCAGCGGAAGTCACCGCGACCGACTTCGACGGCATGATTGCCGAAGGAGAGCGTTTGGCGAGCATCGCGACCACCGTGGCCATCAAGGTACCATCCACCTGGGATGGGTTCAGGGCTTGTCGGGCGCTCGCTCGCCTCGGCCACAAGGTCAATGTCACGCTGTGCTTTTCCGCAAACCAAGCATTGCTTGCGGCCAAGGCGGGCGCGACGTTCATTTCGCCCTTCATCGGCAGGCTCGACGACCTCGGATTGGACGGCATGGAAGTGGTCCGGGAAATCCGCGCGATCTACGACAACGACGCATGCTTCACGACGGAAATCCTGGCTTCTTCAATACGCACTCCACTCCATGTCAAAGCTGCGGCAATTGCAGGCGCCGATATTGCGACCATTCCCCCAACTGTACTTCGGAGCCTTGCCAAGCATCCACTCACCGACAAGGGGTTGGCATCCTTTCTCGCGGACTGGGGCAAGACCAGGCAAGCGATCCTTTAAAACTTGCTGGCCGGCGGTCCGACTTGAGCCGTGAGCAGCCCAAGGGACGGGCTGGTCGAGAACACGCGCCGTGGTGACACCGACAGCCTCAAGTGGCCGGCATGTTCACTTTGTCCTCACTTCGTCCGTCCATCACATGCTCCTGGAATCCAACACAAAAAATGCATTCAATCGCTCACTAAATTCGTTTGCATGGTGCCCTGGATGGCAGGAGACTGGGACGTAGCGGTTCCGCTTTAGTCGGGAGCTCCGGTGAAAACGAAAGCGTCGGTCTGAAGGCGCGCCTGGATGGAACATGTTCAGGGCGTGCGAAGTCTATCGAGGCTCCAGTTATCGATCTTGCGCTGAGAATCGCCAACGGAGACGAAAATGGCTGGGAGCCATTCGAAGGCAAACGGTCCGGATCCGGTTCAGGGCATCGCGATCGCCGATCTTGAGGATGGCGGCAAGCTCGTCGGCCATTGCGGCGACGAGCAGGTGCTGCTGGTGCGCCGCGGGAGCGAGGTATTCGCGGTCAGCGCGACATGCACGCATTACGGCGGGCCGCTCGTCGACGGTCTGGTAGCAGAAGACACGGTTCGGTGTCCGTGGCATCACGCGTGCTTCGATCTGCGCACGGGCGAGGCGCTGCGCGCGCCCGCCTTCAGCCCGCTCGCCTGCTGGTCTGTGGAACAGCGAGAAGGCAAGATATTCGTGGTCGAGAAGCGTAAGCGAACGGCACCGGTGGTGCGAGATGGCGGTGCGGCTCCGGAAAGAATTGTCATTGTCGGGGGTGGCGCGGCTGGTTTCGCTGCCGTCGAGACACTGCGGCGTGAGCAATACCAGGGCAGCATCACCATGATCAGCGATGACCAGGCGCCGCCCGTCGACAGACCGAACCTCTCAAAGGACTATCTCGCCGGCAGGGCGCCGCAGGATTGGATTCCGCTGCGCGGCGAGAAGTATTATTCGAAAAACAACATCGACCTGCGTCTCGACACAAAGGCCGACCGCATCGACCCGCGGTCCCGCGAGGTTGTGCTGTCGGATGGCAGCACGATTTCTTACGAAAGGCTGCTCCTTGCCACGGGGGCCGAACCAGTTCGGCTTGCTACCCCCGGAGCCGAGCAATCATTTGTCCACACGCTGCGCTCTTTCGCCGACTGCAAGGCGATTATCGAGCGGACCGCGAATGCGCGACGCTGCGCCGTGCTCGGCGCCAGTTTCATCGGCCTCGAGGTTGCGGCGGCGCTGCGCTCGCGCGGCATCGACGTTCATGTCGTAGCGCCGGACAGACGGCCTATGGAGCGGGTCCTGGGTCCGCGGATGGGCGACTTCATCCGCGCCCTCCATGAGGAGAAGGGTGTCGTCTTCCATCTCGAGGCGACTGCGGCCAGCACCGACGGCAACAAGATGAAGCTCAGCAGCGGCGGCACGTTGATGGCGGATTTCGTCGTGGCCGGCGTCGGCGTCAGGCCACGCATAGGTCTCGCCGAAAAGGCCGGGCTCAAACTCAATCGCGGCGTTGCGGTGAACGCGTTTTTGGAAACAAGCGCGCCCGGAATTTTCGCGGCCGGCGACATTGCCCGGTGGCCCGATCCGCATAGTGGCGAGAATCTTCGGGTAGAGCATTGGGTGGTTGCGGAGAGACAAGGTCGCACCGCCGCACTCAACATGCTTGGCCATCGCGAGAAGTTCGCAGCGGTGCCGTTCTTCTGGAGCCAGCATTACGATGTGCCCATCAACTATGTCGGCCATCCCGAGCGATGGGACGAGATCTCGGTCGATGGAGACGTCGCGGCCAGGGATTGCCTGCTCCGATTCAAACGGGAGGGGCGCACGCTCGCTGTCGCCTCGATCTTCCGCGACCTGGAAAGTTTGCAGGCCGAGCTGGAAATGGAGCGCCAAACGGCAAGCTAGAACGCGCTCTCGAGCACGGGTGGGAGCGCACCGAGAATGACGCAGCCGAGCATGTCACCGTGACCGAAAGGGAGACCGATCTATGTCCGCATTGCAACAGGACGTTGCCAGGGATTTGCAAATCATTGCGCCCACTCAGCATCATTCAAAGATCGTCGAGTTCGCCAAGGAGGTTGCCGAACAAGAGTCCCATCAGATGCCGACGTCGGTCGCAATCTTCTCCGACAGCGGTCGTTGGTACTGCCAGGTCCGTCGCGGCAATGAAAAGACCCGGCCGATGGGCCCCTATACCAAACGAGAGGCTGAACGGGTTCAGGAAGTTCGCAGAGCCTTGATCGCCAAAAGAGGCACCGCTCGGATTATGTTCGAGTAGGCGGGGAC
>NZ_RZSN01000258.1:0-5535 GCF_003997315.1 Mesorhizobium sp. M1A.F.Ca.IN.020.04.1.1 | reverse complement strand
GTAATGCCAGCAATGTCATACCTCACGCTTAACCGGGAACATTCGCGGATCAGCGCATCAAGATTGCCTGAATCGACTTGGATTGCCTCAAGCTTTTCGGCCGCAAGATAATCGTATTGAGTTGGGTGGGCCGACAGGGTAATTGGACGAAGACCAAGACGCTGAGCCGCTTGGACGTACCGCAGGCCTGTATCCCTTGGATGGCCTTCAATCAGGATGAGCGCTCTCTGTTCCATTGGCGATGACCTCCATTGCGTGCTGTGCGGCGGTCTCAGCGTAAACAGGCTTCAGCTTTGTAGCCGTGCGACCCCGGACACGTACTAAGTACCAGCGTCAGCGACCTGCAGTCGCAAAGGTTCTGTAAATTTGTTTGAAGGACCTGTTACACGACTGAATTGGTGGGTTTCTCGGTGGTGTCGCGGCATAGCAGGGCGCCAAGCCCTCGAGCCTGAGCTCGAACCGCGACCGGGACCCCCAATTCCGTCACGTGGATCGGCGCTCCCCATTTTCAGGTGGATCGCAATAGAGCACATGAGCTGACAGAGCGCTTGGTGATGTGTGCTTCACGTGTTTTTTACCGGTTGGGCGTCCGGAATAAGGGGACAGTCTCCTCGATTGCTTCTTCGACCAGCAGGTTTGTGGTATTTGACCGGCTAGGTGCTAAACCGCTGGGCGAGATCGACGCGCGTCGGTACACAGATCGCGCCGTTCGTGAATCCATATGGGTTCGGTCGGCAAATCCATCAGTGATTGTCGGGTCTGTCGCATACCAGTCACGGTGGAGTGCTGCGTGGCTATCAGCTGCACTCTCACTTAAAGCTTTGATCATTAGGCAAAACATCTTTTTGCTGTGGCCCTTTTGCGCAGTTGGCACGACCTTTGAAGCTCAATTGTCGCGAGGCGGCAGGGCTGCCGACCGATCTTCATGCCGTGGGACACCTCGCGTCCCTCGAGGAAAGAAGGAAAACAGATGTCAGATCAGTGCCAGAACGCATTCCGTGGGAAGGCGGGGATCGGCAAATCCACGGCTGCTAGAGTTCGCTCGCTGCTCCTGTCCGCCTTAGGCAGAACCATCTTATTCATTGGCTGCGACCCCGAGGCCAGAGGTCAGTGAGGTGGACAATGGCGGCAGCAGATGCAAAGCGCGGCAGCATTCAGGGAACCAAGCATGATTTTACGGGAGCGTACAACCGCACTTGGCCGCATGCCTATTTTCGCGCGCATCTGGCCCTAGATTATGTGATTTCAGATCGGGCTAAGCCGGTCTTCGAAGGGATATTCGCCAAGTACCGACGCGTTCGAAAAAAGACTAAGCTGAAAATCGTGGACGTCGGTTGTTCCTATGGCATAAACGCTGCGCTACTTCGCACGGACCTCGATCTCGATGATCTGTATGCTGCCTACCTGAAATCCGGAGGATCGCTCTCGGGCCGACAGGAGATCGAGCATCGCGCTTTCTTTCGAGATCGTGGTCTCCGCGATGACATCCAGTTCATCGGCGTGGACCCCTCATTCCGGGCTGTTAAATATGCGCAGAGCATGGGCCTGCTGGAGTCTGGCATCCCGGCAGATTTGGAATCCCGCGATTTGAGCGTTAAGGAACGCTGCGCCCTCGTCGAATCAGACATCATCATCAGCACAGGCTGTGTGGGCTACGCCACCGAGCGAACGTTTGCACGCGTCTATGACGCCTCGGCGACCTCACGCCCGTGGGTCGTCGCCTTCGCAATGCACCCCTTCAGTTACGATAAGATCGCCACGGCTCTTGAGGGCTTCGGGTTGGAAACCAAACTGGCAGCCCAGTTCAGACAGCGCCAGCGCCGCTTCTCCACACGGGCGGAACGGCGGGCAATCCTGAAGGGTATGAGAAAACTCGGTATGGAAGATCACCTAGAGCGCACGACCGGCTATATTTACGCGTCCTGCTACATCTCCGCGCCGCCGGGCGAAGCTGACCTGCGCGCCCATTCGGGTGATCCATGTTGAACGTTAGGGCATGCCTGGTCTTGAGCTACGGTGGCGGGCGAAGCTGATCCATGTGCGCAGACAAGTCGACGAGACGGGAGCGAGCGGCGCATCGACCCAATGGCTCTCGACATGTGCAGGGCGCTGATTCGACACAAGACACGCCGTACACGGGGCATGAGTCTGCCGCGTTTGGTAGCTGTAGCCAACATCTACGCCATGCTCCGATACGGACAGCATCGTTACTAACTCGCAATAGCGAGTTGCATTGTCGCGCAGCAGTCCGACTTGGCGTGAGAGGCGAAGCTGATCATTCAGAATTCAAATTGTCGGGTCCACTCACGTCGGGTTGAAGACGTCCATGTTCGCAAGCCGACACGCTGAGGTAAGTATTCCGCCGCTGCTACGCTAACCACATGCGTTCCAGTCTAGTCAGCACAACCTCTTCGTGGCACGCCGATTGCAGGGAGACGGTTGAGACACAGGGTCCCGGCAAGCTGTTCACCTCGATCGGAGAATCCGAGCGACGTATAGCGGGCAACCATCAAAGGAGTGGATTATGCGAGTAGCAGTCGTGTGGAATCATGATCATACGGGCGTGATCAACCGGTTCGGTAACCCTTGTCAGGAAGAATACGGTCGCAAGATGCTCGAAAACATCGTGGGGGCGCTGCAAGGGAGAGGCCACGAGACGCTGCTGTGCGAAGGGGACAAAGGGCTGCTCGCTACGCTCGAGCGGTTCATGCCACCCGATCCGCAAGCCCGGCCCTCCGGAATGGTCTTCAACATGGCCGCTGGAATCCAAGGCGATTCTCGTCTCACCCACGTTCCAGCCATGCTCGAGATGGCCGGCGTCCCGTACACTGGATCGAGCCCGCTCGGGCATGGGCTGGCGCTTGACAAGGTTATTACCAAAAGGCTCATTCGCGATCGCGGTGTCCCAACTCCGAACTTCCGCGTGATGCGACGCGGCACCGAGAGTACTGGCGACCTGCGATACCCAGTGGTAGTGAAGCCGCGACACGAATCCCTCAGCTGCGGATTGCAGCTCGTACATGAACCTGCACAGTTGCGGCAAGCCGTGGAAGTGATCGTCACGCAATATGCACAGGATGCCCTCGTGGAAGAATACATCGACGGGCGGGAAATATACGTCGCGCTACTCGGAAACAAAGAACCGGAGGTGTTGCCTCTAGTGGAGCAGGACTTCGGCGACCGCGAATCGCGAATTGTGAGTTGGGAAGACAAGCAGCACATGGCAGTCGCGGCGCCGCAGGCTATCTGCCCGGCGCGGATCGATAGTAAGCTTGCGACGGCCCTGCGGGATATTTCGGTTGCGGCCTTTCGTGCCTGCCAATGCCGGGACTACGCCCGCGTTGACCTCCGGATCGACCGTTCCGGCCGGCCGTTTGTCCTGGAGATCAACTCCATGCCGGCGCTCGGGACGAACAGCTTTTATCCCCTGGTCGCGAGGGCCGCCGGATATAGCTTCTCAAGCTTAATCAATCGCATGCTCGATGTTGCCTACACGCGGTATTTCGGAGTCGGTATTCCCCAAAGCTGACGCACGTCGATTCTCCACCTGGATACTGCCGCGTCTGCCATTGAGCAGCTACACTCGGGATCGTGCCAACTGGTACGGCCGGCATGAAGGACCAGTGGACTTGGGGACCAAACCGGCACGGGCGGTCCGACTGACCGCCCGCCCACTGCCCGGGCACAGGCGCCGATGGCGAAGGCGACATATACAAGCCGGCGCAGGTCGCCACATGCTCAAATCGGACCCCACACTATGTTCGGCGTCGTCGCCTGCGCCACAACAGTGGCAGAGGCGATCCGCCGAGCAATACAACATAGTCATGTCTGGACGGCGCCCGCCGATCAAGGGTTTGTTTTCGGCAATGGGACGTTCGCGGGTGCGGTCATGTCTCCGGCCTGTTGTTGCAGTACTGTGACCGCTGGCCCTGATGGTGTCCGCTGATCCATTGGCCTGATCAAGAGAACGAGCTCGAAGCTCCGACTACGTTGCAGGCTTCGGGATATGTCCTCGTCTGTTCCCATCACGGTCATTGTCACCCTCGATTCTGGACCGCGGCCTCAGCCGTTTTTTCCGTTACGCCGGCGTGGCGGCATAGCGTGCGTCATTACGCATGAGCGCGAAGGCGAGCGGGCGAGCTTGTTGGCGGTCGCCACGGCGACAAGCTTGAACGGCTTGGTCTCTAATCGCTGCAACGTTTGCGATGGAAGAGGACCGCGTGAGCGCAGACAACGAGCAGCTTGCGCAGATACCGGTTTCCCATCTTGGAAACTCGCCCCAGGCCGCTCCTTGCCGCCTGATGAACTTTGCCGGGGCATTAGCCCGAGGAAGGCCGCGAACACACTCGGGCCCGAGAAGGCGGACATATCCTGGATACTTGCGGCAAGCGCAGAGGCGGTGACGGACCGATGCCAGGAACGCTCATCAGACGGCGCGCGGTCCCATCGGCTCTGGCGAGAGCCAGAATGGCCTGATCGCTTTGTCCGATCTCATGATCGAGTTCGTTCAGCCGACGCACGACAGGCAAAAGCGCGGAGCGTACGATCGCCGGGATCATGTCGTTGCTTTCCATGATGAGAACCGCCAGAGCACGAGCATTGTTCGGTGCCTGCGCGGCGATGATCCCGATCTCGGCCAGATGGCTGCGCAGGGCATTGAGCAGTTGCGTACGCTGTGCCACCAAAAGTTCGCGCACCTTATGGTGCATGAGCGCAGCCTGGTTCTCGACCGATCGCACCGGTACAAAGCGCATGGAGGGCCGGGTCACTGCCTCGCAGATGGCCGCTGCATCAGCGGCGTCGTTCTTCTGGCGACGCACGTAGGCTTTCACATACGCTGGCGGCATCAGCCGCACGTCATGGCCAAAACTTGCCAGTTCGCGAGCCCAATGATGAGCCGTGCCGCATGCTTCCATGCCGATCAGGCACGACGGTAGACGCTCGAAGAATGCCAGCACATCTTTGCGCCGCAGCGCACGAGACATGACGACACGGCCGGCAGCGTCGACAGCGTGGAGCTGGAAGACATGCTTGGCCAGATCGAGGCCGACGGTGGCAGCATTGAGTTCGATGTCAGTCTTTTCCATGGACGGTGCTCCTTCAGATGAGTGCTCGACAGCAGCCATCTTGGCACGCCTCTCACGAGAATGATGCAGTTGCGGGCGCCGTCCACCCCATCAGCGAGCGTGAGGAGTTTGTGCCTCCGAATTGTTCGGAAACCGGCACACCAGGGTACAAGTATTCCGCTGACGTGCGAAGCACATGCAGTTGCCCCTTCTCGTACACAACGTTTTAGGTGGCACGCGGATTGCATGGGAGATGGTACACTCGGCCGAACCGACCTGTCGAAGCCGGACTGGCGTTAGCAAAGCACGCCTCCCGCGGTGGGCAAAACAGCCGAAGCCCTGTCGCGAAACAAGCGGATATATTGGAGTATCTCAGTGCGGGCCATATCTGAACTCGCCGAGTTCGTTAGCAGCTACCCAGGAAGTGCACTGCCTGCGGCGACACGGCGTACAATCTCGTTGCTCATAT
>NZ_RZSN01000257.1:0-5692 GCF_003997315.1 Mesorhizobium sp. M1A.F.Ca.IN.020.04.1.1 | reverse complement strand
CGAATGGGCATGTCGCGGTCCCGTTGACCCGCCTCGCTTAGGCCGATTGGGGAGCGGGCGCAACCGCCGCGGGCCGGCGCGACGGCGTGCCGCGCTGTCCGGTCTTGCCAGCCGGGCGGCCATGGTCCACCAATCCCGCGATTTCAACTGCCGGGAAACTCCCATGGCCGCCATAACCACCACGGCCCCAGACGCCGCCCGCGATCGCGATCTCCACAACCGCGCGCTGGTGCGCGGCTGGCTTTATTTCGTGCTGGTCGTGCTGGCCGCGCTGGTGCTGGTCGGCGGCGCCACAAGGCTCACCGGTTCCGGCCTGTCGATCACCGAATGGCAGCCGATCCATGGCGTGATCCCGCCGCTCAACGATGCCGAATGGCAGGAAGAGTTCCAGCGCTACCAGCAGATCCCCCAATATACAGAGCTCAACAAGGGTATGAGCTTAGAAGCTTTCAAGTCGCTCTTCTGGTGGGAATGGGTGCACCGCATCCTCGCCCGCAGCGCCGGCGCGGTCTTCGCATTGCCGCTGCTGTTCTTCTGGGCGACGCGCCGCATCGAACGCGGCCTCGGGCCGAAGCTTCTAGGTATACTTCTGCTCGGCGGCCTGCAGGGGGCCATCGGCTGGTGGATGGTGGCCTCGGGTCTAGTCGACCGTGTCTCGGTCAGCCAGTACCGGCTGGCGACGCATCTGACGCTCGCGGCGCTAATCTTCACCGCCACCATGGTTGTCGCGCGAGGATTGGCGCCGCACTCCGAGCGCGCCGCCGACCGCTCGACCCAGCGGCTTGCCGGCGCGATCGTGCTCTTGGCACTGATCCAGATCTATCTCGGCGGCCTGGTTGCCGGCCTCCACGCCGGCCTCTCCTACAACACCTGGCCGCTGATGGACGGCAAGGTGATCCCGGCCGATCTCCTGCTCTTGAAACCCGCATGGCTGAATTTCTTCGAGAACCCGAAGACGGTGCAGTTCGTGCACCGGCTCGGCGCTTACACGCTCTTTGCGGTGGCGCTCTGGCACATGATCGCCACCTGGCGGCGTCAGCCCGGCACCACGCATGCCCGCCGCGCCACGCTGCTGTTCCTGCTGGTGCTGGCGCAGGCCTCGATCGGCATCGGCACGCTTTTGATGCAGGTGCCGCTGCATATGGCGCTCACCCATCAAGGCGTCGCGCTGATCGTGCTCGGCTTCGCCGCCGCGCACTGGCGCGGCACCAAGGGTGCCTATTCGCTGCCGACCGAGATCGCTGTCGGAGGCTGAGGCGCGCCTTGCGCATCGTCGCTCAATGCTTGATGCCGAGCATCAGGTCGAGATTCTGCACGGCAGCGCCGGAAGCACCCTTGCCGAGATTGTCGTAGACGGCCAAGAGCAGCGCCTGCGCCCGCTCGTCATTGGCAAACACATAGACCTTCATCCGGTTGGTGCCGTTATAGGCCTCCGGATCGATCTCCGGCATGCGCTCCATATGCGTATAGGGCGCAACCTCGACCACGCCGCCGCCGACCGACGCATAGTGATCGGCGATCGCCGCATGAAGCTCGGCGCCGCTCGGTACACGGTCGAGGCCGCCCAACTGCAGCGGCACCACCGTGATCATGCCTTGCGCGAAATTGCCGACGGCGGGCTGCATGATCGGATCGTGCGACAGCTTCGCGTAGGTCCTTAGCTCCGGCACATGCTTGTGCTGCAACGTGAGCCCATAGGGTAGGAATTCAGGCGCGTCCTCGCCCTTGCCGACATAGTCCTCGATCATCGGCCGGCCGCCGCCGGAATAGCCGGAGATGCCGTTGACGGTGACGGGGAAATCGGCAGGCAGCAGGCCGGCCGAGACCAGCGGACGCAGCGTCGCGATAGGGCCCTGCGGCCAGCAGCCGGGATTGGCGATGCGTTTTGCGCTGGCGATCTTGTTGGCCTGATCCTTGTCCATCTCGGCAAAGCCGTATTCCCAGCCTTCGGCCACACGATGCGCGGTCGAAGCGTCGATGACTTTGGTCGTATCGTTCTCGATCAGCGATACGCTTTCCTTGGCCGCGGCATCCGGCAGGCAGAGGATCGCGACATCTGCGGCGTTGAGGAATTCGGCCCTGGCGGCGGCTTCCTTGCGGCGGTCGGCGGGAATGGAGATGATCTCCAGATCGCCGCGGTCGGCCAGCAGCGCCCTGATCTGCAGGCCTGTCGTGCCATGTTCGCCGTCAATGAAGATTTTCGGTTTCATCGGTTGCCAAAATCCCTGCGATTCCAGAGCTATATGCCTTGAGCGTTATGTAGCACGGCATGAGTGCCGTTGTTCAGGTCGTCGAGCCGCGCCTTCCTTTCGGCCACCAGGCCGAGATAGTGCATGGCGATGATCGATCCGGCGATCGCCGTAATATCGGCATGATCATAGGCCGGCGCAACCTCGACGACGTCGGCACCGACGATATCGATCTGGCCGAGTTGGCGCAGCGTCGAAAGCATCTTGGCCGAAGACGGGCCGCCGGCCACGGGCGTGCCGGTGCCCGGCGCGAACGCCGGGTCAAGGCAATCGATGTCGAAGGTAAGATAGGTCTTCCTGCCGCCTGTGCGCTCCACGATCGCGTAGGCGATGTCGGAGGCGCGCATCTCCTCGACTTCATGGCCGTAGATGATCTTGATCCCGAACGTGTCCGGCGCATGGGTGCGGATGCCGATCTGGATCGAGCGGTCTGGATCGATGACGCCTTCTTTGACCGCGCGGGCGACGAAGGAGCCGTGATCGATTCGCCTGCCGTCGTCCGGCCAGGTGTCCTGATGCGCGTCGAACTGCACCAGGGCCAGCGGCCCATGGATCGCTGCATGCGCCTTCAACAGCGGCCAGGTGACGAAATGATCGCCGCCGAGCGTCAAAAGAAATGCGCCTGAGCTCAGGATCTTGGCCGCCTCTCGCTCGATCGTACCGGGCGTCTTCTGGTGGTTGCCGCTGTCGAGCAGGCAATCGCCGTAGTCGACCACGGCGAGCTGTTCAAACAGGTCGCGCGAGAACGGATATTGCGGATCGTTGTCGAGGATCGCCGAGGCGCGGCGAATCGCCTGCGGCCCGAAGCGCGCGCCGGGACGATTGGTGACCGCGGCGTCGAAGGGAATGCCCCACACGACGGCATCCGCGCCCTTCGCATCCTTCGTATATTTGCGCCGCATGAACGACAGCGCGCCGGCATAGGTCGGCTCGAGAGACGCCCCCGTTTTGGAACGGGCGGTGAAGGCGTGGTCGATCTCTTGGTTCGCCATTACGGGTCCTCGGTTGTCATCGGGGAGCCACAACTACAGAACCGGCACGCAACTTGCCAGTCACAGCTTGCCGATATCGAGCGGCGCTCGAGGAGTGCCACGGCAACACAGGATTTGTCTCGCCATGACGCCTCGCCAAACAAATTTGAGCAAACAGCTAGCCGGCTTCGTTCACCTCCCTGTCATGGGCATCGCCTAACCGGGTCCCGACCCGGAACGGAGCGATTCCCCGATGCGAACACTCTGGCTGAGCCTTCTTCTGTCCGCCGCGCTTGCGACTGCCTCGAGTCAAACCTTAGCCGGTGAGACGCGCGCCGCCCAAATCCTCGACCGCTTCGAACACGCCAACCAGTGGCGCGATCATGTGATGATCGCGGCGCATCGGGCCGGCAGCATGCAGGCCGGCAAGACGCTTTATGCCGAGAATTCGCTTGCCGCGGTCGAGGGCTCGATCGCGATCGGCGCCGAGATCGTCGAGGTCGATGTGAGGCGCTCGAAGGACGGCGCGTTCGTCATCGTGCATGACAGCTGGCTCGACCGCACCACGAACTGCAAGGGCGAGGTGGTGGAATATACGCTGGCGGAACTGAAGAAGTGCCGGCTGGTGATCGAGGGCACCGGCGCCGTCACCAGCGAGCCGGTGTTGACGCTGCGCGAGATGCTGCTGACGACCAGGGACAGGATCCTGATCAATCTCGACAACAAGCTCGAGGTGACGGACCTGCCAGGCATGATCGCGGTCGCCCGCGATCTCGGCATGGCCGATCAGGTGATCGTCAAGGAGAACCTGTGGAACCAGGCGCGCATTGAAGCCGCGAAGGCCGCGCTCGCCCAGGCGGGCGGCGGCTTCCAGTTCATGCCGATCCTTGCCGATGACGCCGTGCACGATGCCGCCTTTGCCGGCGAGGTCGACAAGGCGTTCGCGCCACGCGCTATCGAGCTGATCAACTGGCGCAACGGCGCCGAGACGTTGACCGCAAACGGCGGCCCGCTGTTC
The DNA here is from genome assembly GCF_003997315.1 of Mesorhizobium sp. M1A.F.Ca.IN.020.04.1.1. NCBI lineage: Bacteria > Pseudomonadati > Pseudomonadota > Alphaproteobacteria > Hyphomicrobiales > Phyllobacteriaceae > Mesorhizobium > Mesorhizobium sp. M1A.F.Ca.IN.020.04.1.1. The sequence continues at coordinate 1,454 of NZ_RZSN01000257.1, read as the reverse complement.
AGCACGCGCATGCGGGCTACAGCCGTCCGCGGTGACTGGCACCTCTGGGCCGATACTTATGCCATCGTCAACAAGCCGGGCGGCTTCCTTGCCGGCGGCCGTGGCGACGAGCTGGCGGTCGCTGCCAGCCTGCCGCGCGAGGCTTGGGGTTTTTGGGTCGATCGCGGCGCCACCATCATCCAGACCGACGAGCCAAAAGCGGCGATCGAATGGCTGGCTGCCAATGGCTATCGCGTGCCTTATATGGACGAGGCGCGCCCGGCTGAGCCGGCGCGCACGGCGAGCATCAATTAGCTGGCGTCGGTGCTCCCCACCGGGAGCTTCGCGCCGACCTCCCCATCGAGGGGCCATCGCGGGGAGGTCGAAGTTGCGCCAAGCTCGCCGGCGGTCGAGTGCTACAACGGCTGCGGGACGCTGCAAATGGGACGCCGAAAGATAGGCGCGGTACCTCCTCTTGATGGGGAAGTGGCGCCGCTGGCGCGGGTGGGATGACGGCGCTTGACCTAGGCGGCTTTCGCCACGCCCTCCAACTCGGCCAGCACTTCGTCCGACAATTCCAGCTCCGCAGCCGCAAGATTCTCCCGCAGATGCCCGACCGATGAGGTGCCGGGGATCAGCAGGATGTTCGGTGAGCGTCGCAACAACCATGCCAGCGCAACCTGCATCGGCTTCGCGCCGAGCCGCTCGGCCACGCCGGACAGCGTCGACGATTGCAACGGGCTGAAGCCGCCAAGCGGAAAAAACGGCACATAGGCGATGCCGTGGCGCGCCAGTTCATCGATCAGCGCGTCGTCCTCGCGATGCGCCAGATTGTACTGGTTCTGCACGCAGACGATGTCGCAAATCTTGCGGCCTTCCTGGATTTGCGCTCGGGTGACGTTGCTCAAGCCGATATTGCGCACCAGGCCCTTGTGCTGAAGCTCGGCGAGCTTGGTGACCTGCGCCTCGATGGAGCCCTCCGCTGGACCATGCATCCCGAACATGATGCGCAGATTGACGACGTCCATCACCTCGCGGCCAAGATTGCGAAGATTATCATGTACGGCCTGTTCGAGCTCATCGGCTGTGAAGGCCGGCAGCCAGGAAGCATCTTCGCCACGACGGGCGCCGATCTTTGTGACGATGGTGAGGTCGTCGGGGTAGGGCGATAGCGCCTCGCGGATCAGCTTGTTGGTGACGTGCGGGCCATAGTAATCGCTGGTGTCGATATGGTTCACGCCTTGCGCTATCGCTTCGCGCAGCACGGCGATGGCCGCGTTATGGTCTTTCGGTGGACCGAACACTCCTTTGCCTGCGAGCTGCATGGCGCCGTAGCCGAGGCGGCGGACCGACCGCTCGCCGAGTTTATAGGTGCCGGATTTGTTTACGCTGGACATCGGGTTCTCCTTCATTGTCGGCGAGGGAGATAAGACATAGCCGCTGTCCCGATAATCAGCTATATTCGGCACAGCCTG
>NZ_RZSN01000256.1:0-5869 GCF_003997315.1 Mesorhizobium sp. M1A.F.Ca.IN.020.04.1.1 | reverse complement strand
CCGTCACTTACGGGGAGAAGGTGCCGGCAGGCGGATGAGGGGCGGCGCTGCCCCCAGAGATTTGTTGTTGCTCAGCAAGCCCTTTCAACCAAATCTTCCCAGAATTGGATCTATGTCTTTGCGCGCCGAAACCGCATCCATCCATCACAAGAACTTGTTCGGTCACACCAGCTTCACAGTCGCGATGGATATGCCGCGCCGGCTCGGCGTATCGTATCGAAGCCCGAGAAGAGGAGCACTGAGCATGGCCGGCGACCCAAAGGCATCCGCGCAGACAATAGCCGACAACGAAAACGACTCGGGCGGCGAATACCTCGAGGCGGCCACCGTGCCGGAAGATCAGCATGAGGCGGCGGACGAGATCCTCGAAGCGCCGGAGGTGCCGGATTCGGAGCCGCACCTGCCCGGCGCGGCGCGTGCAAAGCCCAAGAAAAAACCGTCGGCGATCAGCGGCCGGAAGTTCCGCAAGCGCGACCTGGTGCGCGTCGACGACCTGAGGCCGAGCCTCGCCGACCGCATCCGCTCCGACCATCCCGACCTGCCGCGCGGCGCCCGCATCAGCCGCGAGGAGCTCGCCCGCTACCGCATGCGCTACATGGAGGAATTGCTGCAGCAGGAGCACGGCGAATTCTCCGAGCTCGACCGCCAGGTGGTGGAATCGATCGCCAGACAGGACACGATCTCGGAGAACTCGGAAGAAGAGTTCGAGGAGCGCCGCTCCTTCGCCGACCGCGTCTCGGACGACATGGCGGCCTTCGGCGGCAGCTGGTGGTTCCTGATCTCGTTCGCGGCGGTGCTTCTGATCTGGATCGGCCTCAACCTCTTCGAGGGCGCGGCCGCCGCCTTTGATCCCTACCCATTCATCTTGCTCAACCTGCTCCTATCCTGCATCGCCGCCATCCAGGCGCCGATCATCATGATGAGCCAGAAGCGGCAGGAGGCGAAGGACCGGCTGCGCTCCTTCAACGACTACCGGGTGAACCTCAAGGCCGAGCTCGAAGTGCGGCATCTGCACGAAAAGCTCGACTACCTGATCTCACGCCAATGGCAGCGCCTGGCCGAGATGCAGCAGATGCAGCTTGATGCCATGCACGAGCTGACCGCGAAGAAGCAGAAGCGGGCGACGCGCGGGGTGCAGCGGAGGGTGGCGAAGAGCGAGGTGGAGGGGTGAGGCTGGCGAGAGCTTGCGCCTGAACAACGCTCGGAAGTCGCGAAGCATTGCCGAAGTGGGGCCGCCGGCCTCCGAGCCTACATCAGTTGGGACCGCTCGCTCTCGACTCCAGCACCTCCATCGGACGAATGCGAGCCTGTCCGCTACGGCGAATATTCCGCCAAGCCAATTGCCCGTTGAAGCCGGCACGCGCTTCCGCTAAGAAGCCGTGGCTGGCCGGCTCACCGGCCGGTTCGTTTTCCGGGTTCCCGGGAAGCACCCGTAGCTCAGCTGGATAGAGCGCTGCCCTCCGAAGGCAGAGGTCACAAGTTCGAATCTTGTCGGGTGCGCCATCTATTGGCACCGCAGGCTGCCGGCACTGGCCGGCTAGGCGACCGCAGTTCCCGCGACGCCGTCCGCGCGCAGCTCGGATCGCGTTGAAGGTCAGCGCACGATGCCGCGGCAGGCCCAGGCGACGCTGGCGAAAGACCTCGGCCCATCGGCACGACCGGCCTCATAGGCCTCGTGGACTGCAGCCGCCGTGCGGGTCCGCTCGGCTGCGTCGAGCGTGGTCATATATTTGCCGAGCGGGCCTTCGCCGGCGGCAATCGGCGCCCAGTAGTCGTCGAAATTCTGGTAATCCATGCGGATCATCAGCTCGGTTTCGGTGACGTCGGTCAGGCCCTGTTCGACAAAGGTCCGCTTCATTTCGCCGGGCTGCATCATCGGCTGAAAGCAGTAGCGATTGCGCATCTGGCGGCCGCTTTCGCTGAGCGCGGCAACGGTGTCAATCATCATGCGCATGGCCGGCATGCCGCCAAGATGGTCCCACACAACGGCGGCGACCACGCCGCCCGGCCGCGTCACGCGGCGCATCTCGGCCACCGCCTTGCCGGTCTCCGGCACGAAGTGAAGGACCAGCAGCGCCAGCGCACGGTCGAACACATTGTCCTCGAAAGGCAGCGCCGTGGCGTCCGCCTGCTCAATAGTGATGCGCGGATCGGTGTTCCTCTCCTTGGCCGCCGCGACGAAGACGGCTGAGAAGTCGATGGCCTGGATTTCGGCGAGATCGCGCGACTTCGCCAGTTCGAAGGTCAGGCTGCCGGTGCCGCAGCCGACGTCGAGGATCTTCTCGCCGCCGGCCAGGCCGACGAAGTCGATGAACTTGGGCGCGAGCCTGCGGCTCCAGCGGCCCATGAGCTGCTCATAGCCGGATGCCGCGTGAACGGTGAAGCTTGATGTCATCCCGCCCTCCCTTGCTGGTTTCAGCCTAGACCCACGCAGGGACCATGCCAAGCAACGAAACCAGCCGATCGTCCCGAGATCGCATAGGTGGCGTTGGCAGGAGCATACGATGCCGAGACCGAGCGCCAGTCCGCTCTATCGCAACCAGATTGCCGCCGAGCGAGCCCGGATCGCCGAGATGAACGCGCTGGTGAGGGCCTTCCTGTTCCGCCGCCGAATCCAGTCATGGCCCGGCTTTTCGCCGCCGCAAGCGAGGATGCCGCCGTGTTCCGCGGCGTGATCGGATCGCCATGTGCGTTTCGCAGCCGCAGATTACCCAGACCGCATATCGCGGCAAAACTGGCCGAGCTGGGCGGTCGCCCCTTGCCGCCGAATGCCGGCATCATCGATCGCGCGGATGGCATGCCTGCCTGCCGGCCGATCTTGTCGCAGTCCGGATTGGGACTTGTCCGCGACGTCAACGAGCGGAGACTTCGCTCACGCGGGCATCGTTTTGCCGGTCGAAAGCGCTTCGAACACCTCGCCAGTTTCGGCCACGAGCGTCTGCATCAATTCGCCCGCAGGAAGCTCCCGGTTCAAGGCGGCCGCCTGCCCATAGAGATGGAAGGCGAAATCTCCTTTTGCACCGGCCTCGCCGAGCGGAGCGCTGAGCGCAACCATTTGCGGGAAGTCGGGGAGGCGCGCCCGGTTCACCTCCATCTCCAAGGCGAAGCGGGTGCGTCTTGCCCGCGCCGCGCGGCCGGTGAAGGCATCGGTGACCATCGTGTCCATGTCCGTGGCGGCGCGGATCAAGACTCGGCGCGGTCCGTCGGTGCCGGCCTCGTCGCAAGACAGGAAGCCGGTGCCGATCTGCACGCCGCTGGCGCCAAGCGCGAAGGCGGCCGCTATGCCGCGGCCGTCGGCGATGCCTCCGGCGGCAATGACCGGCAGCTTGACGGCATCCACGACCTGGGGAACCAGCGCCAACGTTCCCACGCCGTCACCGGGACGGTTGGGGGCGTGCGATCCCCTGTGGCCACCTGCCTCCCAGCCCTGCGCTATGACCGCGTCGGCTCCGCCGTCGGCGAGTTGGCGCGCCTCGGCGACATTCGTCGCGGTGCTGAGAACCACGATCCCCGACTGCTTCAACTTGGCGACCGCGGCCGCGTCCAGAATGCCGAAATGGAAGCTGACGACCGGTGGCCGGATCTCGAGCAGCAGTTCAAGCTTTTCTTCGTCGAAACCCGGTCCGATCGGCGGAAGCCTCCGCGAGGGTTCGTCGAGCGACAGCTCCTCGTAGTAGGGCCGCAACCTGTCGATGACCTGGGTCAGTACGGCGTCGCTGGTGTCCGGTCTGGGAAAAACAAAGAAATTGAGGTTGAAGGGACGCTCGGTCGAGGCGCGCAGCTGGCGCGCAGCGGTGCGCAGGCCGTCCGGCAGCATCGATGCGCAGCCGAGCGATCCCAGCCCGCCGGCGTTGCTCACCGCGGCGGCGAGTTCCGGAGTCGCCGAGCCGGCCATCGGAGCCTGGATGATCGGGTGCTCGATCTTTAAGAGATCGCATAAACGACGGTTCGGCCACACGAGCGTTTTTCCTGTGTCGGGAAAGGAACACGCGCAATCCATCATAGGCCTGGATCAAGACGGGGTCACCGGAATTGTGCGAGGCACGCTCCCACGCTCTCCCGCTCCACCAGCGGGCATTCAAGCTTGGTGATGGGATAGCGGCCGCGGCCGGGCGTCGGCGGTGCCTCCAATTGCTCGATCGCCCATTGGCCCATCGCCAGATGCGGCAGGATCGATGTGGTCAGCGGCGGGAAGAGGTGGCGGGCGATCTCCTCGTCGTCATAGCCGATCACGGAAATGTCGCCGGGGATATGCAGGCCGGCCTCCTTCAGCGCTTCGTAACAGCCGATCGCCGTGCGGTCGTTCTGGCAGAAGATGGCGGTCGGGCGGTCCTTCAGCGCAAGCAGCTTCACCGTCGCGGCATAACCGGCGCTGGCCGACCAGTCGCCCTCCACCACCAGGTCCGGATCGAAGGGGATGTCGGCGGTGGCCAAAGCGCGGCGATAGCCCTTCAGCCGATCCTGCGCCGCCTGCATCCACGGTTCGCCGGTGATGGTGGCGATGCGGCGGTGGCCGCGGCTGATCAGATGCCGCGTGGAGCTCTGGCCGCCGGCGATCTCGGAAGGCACCACGGCCGGGAAGGCATAGTCGGCGGTGTAGCAGTTGAGCAGGATGACCGGAATGTCGAGGCTGTAGAGGAACTCGGGCGCTGTGATCTCGCGGGTGAAGATGGTCATGTAGATCAGCGCCGAGAGGCCGCGCCGGGTGAGCGCCTGGATGGCACGCGGCTCCATGACGGCGTCACCCATGGTCTGCGCCACCAGGAGCACGTTGCCGGCATTCCAGGAGGCCTGCCGCGCGCCCTCGATGGCCACAACCGCCTCGGGGCTGGTGGCGAGCTGGTCGACGGCAAAGCCGATGACGCCATCCAGCCCTTCGAAGGGCGTGACGGGCGGACGCAAAGCTGAAAAGACCGGCGGCGAATAGCCCAGCGCTCTAGCTGCCTCGATCACGCGGTCGCGCGTCTGCTGCGACAGCCTGATGCCCGGCGAATTGTTGAGCACGAAAGAGACCGTCGCCTGCGAACAGCCGGCGGCCCTCGCTATATCGGTCATGGTGACCCGGCCCTTGGGCTTGGCCGAGGCCTTGCGGCGTCTGGACGTTTCCCGTGGATCGCGCAGTTGCGTCGGTTCGCTCATGGTCTTTTCCCAAACCTGCCGGGCTGTTCCGCAAAGCCCGCCACCGAGCGGGTATGCTTATAACTATTATCACTAACAAGGGCGTTGGCACCAGCCACGGCACGCGGCGACAAAATGGCCAAAAAGGTCAGCAAAGCTGTCAATTTTCCCGAGTTTTGCCGACCCGACCAGCGCCAATCCTGCTTCCGCTGGCGCCCACCGCGGCACCCGGCTCGCCGTGGTTGGGGCGCCTGGCCGAACCCGCGACTAATACTATTTACTAATATCGGTAAGCGATCTACTGTCAACGCGTCGCCGGGCAAGCTGCGGCGACGGCATCTGGGAGGAGCGCAGGTTCGCTGCCCGGCAAATTGCCGGAAGAGGGCTGCCCTCGTCCTCACGAAAATGTCAGACAAATCGGACTATTTACGAACGTCAAATCTGTGTCTAGTGTTTCGGTCGCGGCTGGATCGGCCCCGGACTTAGGTGCCAGACCCTTGAGGAGGAGGGCGTCCAGGCCGCAGCCGAGACAGCAGCGATGAGTTTCAAAAGGGAGGTTGAAGCATGAAATCCATGATACGCAACGCGTCCGTCGCCGCGGCGGCCTTGGCTATTGGCCTGACGGCCAGCGCAGCCGTGCGCGCCGACGACAAGCCGACGCTGGCCTTTGTCGTCAACGGCGCGTCAGACTTCTGGAAGGCGGCGGAAGCCGGCGTGAAGAAGGCGCAGGGCGAACTGCCCGACTACAATC
>NZ_RZSN01000255.1:0-5878 GCF_003997315.1 Mesorhizobium sp. M1A.F.Ca.IN.020.04.1.1 | reverse complement strand
TCGCTCGACATTATCGCGACCATGAGCAGGGCCTTCGCCCCTGCCTTTTCAAACGCTAAAACGCTCTCCAGGGTTCACCTCCAGGACCGCTTTGTCGGCCTTTGTGTGCCCCTCGTACTCGCCCGCAAGGGACGCTCCGCTCTTCGCCCTGGCCGGCTGCGTGCGAGCGTCACAGACGGCCTTCACGCGGCTCCGGGGTTCACCACAAAAGGAGCGGGAAGGGCCTGCGGCGGCGCTGACGACCTCTTTGGCCAAACGGGGGAAAATTGCGTTGACCGGCCAGGGCTCCAGGGTTGCTCAACGCCAGCGCGCGCCATTCCAATCTCACACGACTTGTTCACACGATGTGTTCACATGGAATGACGTTACGATGTGGGAGTACGATGTGATTGATGTATCACACGCTAGGGTAGTGAGGCTTAATCGCATCGTGTAAAAGCGAAACCAAGCACTCGCTTCGTTTGGAAATGCAGCCCAAGAGGAGGCATGTGCGTGGCGACGGCCTGCCCTGTTCGGTTTAGAGGGCGTCAAAAGAGAGGGAGATCAGACATGCCTCGAAGAATTTGCGCGATCAGCGGCAAAGGCGGCGCCGGGAAGACGACGGTCATTATCCTCGTTGCCGGCGAGTACGCTATTCAGGGAAAGAAGGTTCTTCTGATCGACGCCGATCCGCGCCAGAACCTCGCCGAATGGTGGAAGCGATGCGAGGCCAAGGACAATCTTCCGGCCAACATCGAGTTGCACAGCGCGGCAACGCAGCGAAGCATTGAAACCGTGCTTGCCGACCAAGACGGCGTCTATGACGTAATCCTGATGGACTCACCCGGCGTCGACAGCGTCATCCGCGATACGATCATCCGCAACTGCGACCTGGTGCTGACGCCAATTCAGCCGAACCAGGATGAAATCAAGGCGGCCGGCGAAGCCGCCACCATCACGGCGGATATTGGCGATAGGCAGCGGCGTACGATTCCCCACCTCAACGTGGTGACGCGCGTCGCCCTGCCGGGCCGCGCTCTCGAGGCTTACAGGCTGATCCGTCCGTTCATCGCCAATCTTCGCGACAATGGCTATGAATCGACGCTGATGGAAACCGAGTTCACCGAACGCAATTGCTACCGCGAAATCCGTAACGGCCTCGGCACCTTGCAGATGCTCGAACTGACCGACCCGGTGATGAAGGGCCGCGCGGAGGTCACGGCGTTTGTGGCCGAGCTCGATCGGCATCTCGCGGCAAACCGGGAAAAGGTGGGAAATGTCTAAACCAGGCAAACTGTCAGTCTCTGACTTTCCGATCGCTCCGCGACGGCCGAAGCCAGCCACATCCGAAGCCACAATGAAACCAGCCCTTGTGTCGGAAGGGGCAGAGGCTGGTTTCATTGCACAGGCGCCAACAGCTCCGCCGGTTTCAGAAACGGATGCTACAAGGGAACGGCCCCGGCGCGGTCTGCCAAACCAGAGCGGTGAAGAGCGCAAGAGCAAGGCGATCGAACGTGCTCTGGCTCAGGAGGAGGGGCGTTATCGCCTGCGCGACCTCAAAAGAGCACACACGCGAGAAGCCAAACACTACGTCAATTGCCCGCTGGACTACGACACGAAGATGCGACTGCAAAAAGCCGCCTTCGACAACGACATCAAGATGACGGTGATCATAAAGGCAGCCGTCGACCAGTTCCTCCGAGACAACGGCTATTGATTCATGGGCGGTCGAAGCCTCCTGTTCGGGATGACCGCCGGTATCCTTATTGGCATCTGTGCCGCACCGATGACCGGTCGCCGAGGCTTCGATTTTGGTGAAGGCTCAAAAGCCGCTTCCCCATTGGACGTGCTTATGGAATCCGCTCTCGATGCGGCCATCCGGCCATCGGACGAAACCGCCAAAGGCGAGCTGTTTCGCTTATCCAATTGGGATATCTCAATGCACGGGACCGGATCGACGGTTACCGTGAAGCGATGTATTAGTCTTGGCAAAGATTCTATCGCGTGCGAACTCCTGGCGCATCTGGGGTGGGTCGATGGGGAAAAACTTGTCGAAGCTGTGTTCGAGGGCGAACCGGGTACTTGGCGAATGGTTGCAGCCAGGGCGCGCTGATTTTCTCTCAGTGGGAGGGAGGGGACGTGCCTAAGGATATGGATGCCTATAAAGACAAAATGGATTTGGTTGAGACGATTGATCCTGAGATCGATAAACCTGTTTTCCGCCGCCCGGGATTCGAAGGCATCAAAACCTTCGGCGAGATCGACGAAAGAATAGCTCAGTTCATCCGCAAGGCGCGCGAGGACAAGGATCTGACCCGCGCCGAGCTTGCGCCCTTGCTTGGCCTATCGATGCAGGTTTATGGCCGCTATGAACGCGCATTCTCAAAAATGCACGTCACGCGGATGATCCACTTGTGCGAAATCCTCGGATTTATGCCGATGGAAATGCTGTACAGCGCTGCTCCGCATCTATGGGGCCGCACGCCGGAAGAAGCGCGCGACACCATGGAACTCGCGCAACAGGTCGTGTCTCTTCCGCACGGCACCAAGCGCGATCTCCTAGCCCTGGTCAAGAAAATGGCGGACTTGGAGCGTGCCGCCAGTTCCGCGCCGGGGGGTGCACCAAAGGGAAATGGGGGTCGCTAGTCCCTGCCCCGCATTTGTCCTGACTAACTTGGCTCTCCGGCAACCGGGAGAACGAATCAACTTGGCGTCGCATCCTCGCCGATAAGAACCGGACGCTTGATACCCAAGACAGAACGCTACTCCTACCCATCTTCACCCCTTTGCGTACCAAAGACCACAGAGTTGGTAGTCAAACCGGAATCTGGTTCGGAGTTTGTGGCGCGTGCTCAATCAGCGTCTTTGTCGCCTCGAGGAATTGCCGAACCGCTTCGAGCTCGTCTTCCGAAACTCGGCCGCCTTCATAACGGTGCATGACCTTATTTGCCTTTGCAACGTAGGATTTCAGGTCCAGTCGGCGGATGTGTTCGTACCTTTTTTCGGCAAGAGCCAGCAATTCGCCGAGCATCATTGGCTTGCCGTTCTCTTTTCTACTCTCCTCCTCGGGAAGATAGAATTCCTTGAGCACTCGCTCCAAGACTGCCCGGCACATTGCGATAGCTGCTGCTGGCAGGCCAAAGACGTATGCTTTTGTAGCATCGTCGAGGAGAGCGATGAGGGCCTCGGGAGCGCCTTCCGCGGCGGTTCTGTTCCTGCGCGTTGGAATCAGGGTTCGCGGCAATTTCTCCCACCGCTCCTCGATCTTGGCGAAGTCGATGCCAACTTTCTCAGTGAACCAATCATACGCTTCCACGCCCTCTCGAAGTCCCTCCTCAACTTCCCAAATCCATTGGACCATTGCGTCCACTGCTTCAGCCGCGTTGTCGGGTTTCGCCGAACTTGCCGTTTTGATGGGGGGCCGCCCCCCCGGATTAAGGATTTCCGACACGGGGATGCCATCGACCTCATTATTGGCCTCTGGGAAAAGGGCATTAAGGGAAAGCCGGCCATAGACTCTGTTCACCTCGTTCGCGAAGGTTTCCCTGTACAACTTGTAGCGCTCAATAAACCAGCCCGGCACGTCCCGGAGAAATCGACCGTTAGCGCGTTCCGTTTCGAATGCGTTTTCCCAAAAATACAATGACCCGACTACCCGCCGTGCGTCCGCGCTGTTTTTGACCAGCATTTCGATACGCGACGCGTCGTTGCCTGACCGTCCCTCAAGCTCCCGGAACAGCCGATTGAACTCGTTGAAAGATTTCATTCTAGCCCGGACTTCTTCGCTGTCCATTGAGATGGCCCAGCATATGCCCAATATGCCTGGCGTTGTTAAGATGTTTGCTCGCCCACACCGCGAACGACAGTCCGCATGACGGTCGTTCGTGCTAACCGAGCGGCGACCGCTCACATCCTAAGCGCGAGTCGAGTTCGGGTACCAAGCGTTGGATTTTCGCCACTAGGTTGCGCCCGAACCCGAGACGGTCTCTGCGCTCGCGCGCGATCACGCGAATACGCCTCATGATCTTTGGCGCTCCGCTGTCGGCGGGGGCATCGTCGTGCGTCGCGTCTCGCTGCCGCTGCAGTTGTATTGTTGCGTTTCGCGAGTTCTACATTACTCTGCAACGGACTGATTTCATGGGGCTGGGCTGGAATTCCAGGACGGTCGTCAGCGCGAGGCGGCAGTCATTGGGGGTTAGTGCATGCCGACGAACAATTGGATCCGGTTCCTTCGGAACTACGGCCCAATCCCCACCAACGACAACATGTACGACGAGACCATCCAGCGGGCCCTCGCTCGGCTGAAGATGGCGCCTATCGAGCTCCCTGCCCAGTATCTCGAATGGCTGGTCCAGAACTTCAGGTCGGACGAGTGCAGGTCCATCATTCTTACCGGCACTGCTGGTGATGGGAAGACCTATCATTGCCGGCGTGTCTGGCTTGAGCTCGGCGGCACCATTGAGGATTGGAACGGCGGCGAGAAAATCCAAAGGCTGAATCTCGGCGCTCGACAACTCATCGTCGTCAAGGATCTGAGCGAACTTCGTTCCGATGAAAGCAAGCCGCTGATCGAGCAGATGGCCTGGGACGTCGCCGACCCGAACTCGCCGCGCGTCTATCTGATGGCTGCCAATCACGGCCAGCTGCTTGAGAAGCTGAAGACTGCGGGCAGCGACAAGAACACGACCGCTCTCGTCGAGGTGGTTGAGAACCTCTTAGTCGCTGGGCGCAGCGGCAATGCCGCCATCAAGCTCGATTTGAGGGACCTTAGTCGGTCCGCAGCGGCCGTCATGATCGACCAGGTCATCGATGCGGTGACCAAGCACCCGGGCTGGGACGGTTGCTCGGACTGCCCGGCGCTCGGGCAAGGCACCTGTCCCATTCGCGAGAACCGGGAGCGGCTGGTCGGGACAAACGACAATGGTCTGTTCAGACAGCGCTTGGGCAACCTGGTCGAAGCGAGCGAACAGAACGGGGGCCATTTCACCATCCGGCAAGTCCTTTCGCTGGTCACGAATGTCATTCTTGGTCATCCCGATGCGAGGGACGGATTGATGGCGTGCACTGACGTCGCGGACCTGGCGTCGGCGGGGACGGCCGAGCGGGCCAATCCTTATCGCAACGTGTTCGGAGGAAATCTGCGGCCGAGCCGCGCCGAAAGAACCGAGCCGTTCCGCAAGCTCAATCTGTTCGGAATCGGATCCGAGACGAGCAACAAAGTCGACAACATGCTGGTGTACGGCGCGGACGATCCTGCGCTCGTGGACACGTACCGAGCTTTGGTGCAGTCCGATCAGGTCTATGGCGAAACGCCGGCGTACAAGCGGGCACAGCAGTCCTATCTCGAGGGCGACGATCCGACCGCCGTCGCGCGTTTTCTGGGATTGCTACGCGGGCAGCGCCAGCGCCTCTTCTTCACCCTTTCCGACGACCTCGCCGACAGCCTAGACCTGTGGGATCTAACAGTCTTCCGGTACGCCGGCCTCTACCTTGAAACCGCTCGCGCCCTGACTGAGAAAGGGCCGCTGCCACGCCAGGTAATGCCCATGCTGATACGCGGGCTCAATCGCGTGTTCACAGGCATGCTGATCCAGAACCAGGACGAACTTGTGCTCGCAAGTTCGGGAAGCCAGTCGCAATCGCGAACAAGCCCATTGCTGGAAGAGTTTGTTTCCGTCGCTCGTCGTGGCGGCGACGAGGTCGCGCTCCTCGGTGACGGGACCGGCGGCATGAAGCTCGTTGTCAAGCTTGCTCGCGACGACCCGCCACCGGTGACGCTGCAGCTCTCGACAACGCGGTTTGAGTTTCTCGGACGTGTGGCCGAGGGAGCGCTGCCGACCAGTTTTTCTCTGGAATGCCACGAGGATCTTCTGGCGTTCAAGGCGAGGCTCCTGAGTGC
>NZ_RZSN01000254.1:0-5921 GCF_003997315.1 Mesorhizobium sp. M1A.F.Ca.IN.020.04.1.1 | reverse complement strand
GTGCCTGGTGCTGGACTGGAACATCGTGCCGCGCCGGCGCGGCACGATGTTCCAGTCCAGCACCAGGCACACATCGTAGAGCCGGTCGGCGCGCCGCATCCGTTCATGGCTGGCGCCGTAAGGGATCTTCACCGGCCGATTGTAGTTGCGGTCGTCCGGCACCTCGCACCAGCCGAGATCCGGGCCGATCGGCGCCATCGCCAGCCCCGTCCGGCGGCCGCCGGGAAACTGGTCGTTGCGGAAATAGCCTGACAATATCCGCATCGCAGCCAGTGGCGTCGCGCCGTCGCCCTCACGCTTGCTGGCGGAAATGCCGCCGCGCCCGAGGGCGCAGGGAAACACCGTTTGGCCGGCTTGCAGCAATCCCTGCGCAGGGTTGCCGGGCCTCGCACGCACAACCAGAACATGCAGCCCCTTCGGCAAAAATTCGCCTGCCGCATTGCGCGCGCGTTTTTTCTTGTATGATTGTCTCACGGAACAAATCACTGTGAACGACTGTTGCGCCGGTGAGCTTCCGCATAAATGGGGGGAGGTCAACTGAATATTCTTTTTAAAACAACGGATTGATCATGACATCACGCACCATTCTGATCGTTGACGACGACGACGACCTGCGAGCCACCCTCGTCGAGCAACTGGCGCTTTACGAGGAATTCGACGTCCAGCAGGAAGCCACTGCCGCAAAAGGCGTCGCCACGGCGCGCGGCGGCCTTGTCGATCTGCTCATCATGGACGTCGGCCTGCCAGACATGGACGGTCGCGAGGCGGTGAAGATCCTGCGCAAGGGCGGCTATAAGGCCCCGATCATCATGCTGACCGGCCACGACACCGATTCCGACACCATTCTGGGGCTCGAGGCCGGCGCCAACGATTACGTCACCAAGCCTTTCCGCTTCGCGGTGCTCTTGGCGCGCATCCGTGCGCAGTTGCGCCAGCACGAGCAGAGCGAGGACGCCACCTTCTCGGTCGGCCCCTACACCTTCAAGCCCAGCCAGAAGCTTTTGATCGATCCGCGCGGCGCCAAGGTGCGGCTGACCGAAAAGGAAGCCTCGATCATCAAATATCTCTATCGCGCCGACCAGAAGGTGGTAACGCGCGACGTGCTCTTGGAAGAAGTGTGGGGTTACAATTCCGGCGTCACCACCCACACGCTGGAAACCCATGTCTACCGGCTGCGCCAGAAGATTGAGCGCGATCCTTCCAATGCCGAAATTCTTGTGACAGAAAGCGGCGGCTACAAGCTGGTTCCTTAAACATTTCATGATCTAGAGCGATTCCAGGAAAAGTGTGAAAGCGGTTTTCCGATCGGAGTTGCGTCGAACCAAACAGATAGGCGGTCGGGCGGGATTGCCTCGGGTACGATCCTGATGCTGGAGGGTGATGGATCGGCTCGCTGCACGCATCGCACGATGCGTGATTGAAAGTTGGAGTGCGCGCTCCCGCAAGGAGACGGCGCTCCAAAGGAGGGACTGGACTGACCGCTCGGGGACACAGCTAGGATGGCGCTGGATGACGACATCCGCATCCTGTCCGCCGTGAAGCTTTTTCAGGGCTTCACGCAGGAACAGTTGCGCCTGCTGGCCTTCGGCGCCGAGACCACTTTTCTGCAGGCCGACCACAAGCTCTACCGCGAGGATGACGTGGCCGACTCGGCCTATATCGTGGTTAGCGGGCGGATAGTCCTCTATCGCGAGCAAGGCACCGGCGAACGCGTCCCGATCGGCACGGCAGGCCCCGGCGCCATGCTCAGCGAACTGGCCCTTATCGCCGACACCAACCGGCTGACCAGCGCCTCGGCCGCGATCGATTCGGAAGTGATCCGCTTGAGCCGAAAGATGTTTCGCCGCATCCTCGAGGAATATCCGGAGCTCGCGGTGCAGCTGCACGAGCGCATCCTGGAGGAATTCCAAGAGATGATCGCCCGCATCGAGGAGCTCGCGCCACGGTTTACGGAATAGACGCGCCGCAGCGTCTCTGCCGATTGATTGCGCTCAATCCAATTCAAACTTCGCGATGACCGGCACATGGTCCGACGGCTTCTCCCAGCCGCGCGCCGCCTTGACAATCTCGTAACCGGCAAAGCTCGGCACCAGATTGGCGGACGACCAGATATGGTCGAGCCGCCGGCCGCGGTCCGATGCTTGCCAGTCCTTCGCGCGGTAGCTCCACCAGGTGTAGAGCTTTTGCTCGGCCGGCACGTTGAGCCGCATCAGGTCAACCCAGCCGCCGGCCCGCCGCATCGCCTCGAAGTTTTCGGTCTCGACCGGCGTGTGGCTGACGACGTTGAGCAATTGCTTGTGCGACCACACGTCATGCTCCTGCGGCGCGATGTTGAGGTCGCCCACCAGGATCGAGGCATCGTGCTCGCTCGCCGGCACGCTGTTCATCTCATAGACGAAATCGAGCTTGTGGCGGAATTTCCGGTTGATCTCCGGGTCGGGCTCATCGCCGCCGGCCGGAACGTAGAAATTGTGCAGCAGAATCGACCTGCCGCCGGCCTGGACCCTGACCGAGAGATGCCGGCTGTCGTCGATCTCGCAGAAACGCCGCTTCTCGACCAGCGCGATCGGCCGGCGCGCCACCGTCGCCACGCCGTGATAGCCTTTCTGGCCGTGGAACAGGATGTGCTGGTATCCGGCCTTGCGGAAAGCCTTTTCCGGAAACAGCTCGTCCGGGACCTTGGTTTCCTGCAGGCAGAGCACGTCCGGCGCGTGCTCCTTGAGCAGCCGCTCGACGATCGGCATGCGCAGACGCACCGAGTTGATGTTCCAGGTGGCTATGGTGAAGGGCATTCAGGCAGGTCCGGCAAAAGATCGCCGATCTACTGCCAGCCACGCGCCATAAAGACAAGCCGGCCCGCGCTGCAAGCCGGCCCTGCCCTGAATATGGGCGGACCTACCGCGTCTTGGTATTGAGCTCGCGGTTCGCCGTATAATCGATCGCGAAGGTGCCGTCCGGAATGGAGACGCCTTCCTTGACGTTGAAGATCATCACCGTTGTGTCCTTGCCCTGCGCGTCGGTGATCGTCCACTGGCGCAGTTCATAGGTCTTCGGATCAAACATCATGGTGATCTTGGCGTTGCCGAACACCGACTTGTCGGAGAGTTGGATGGTGGTGAGGTCGTCTTCTTCCTTGACGGCCTTCACGCGCCCGCCCGAGAGATCGATCCGGTCGTCGAGCAAAAGCTTCAAGGGCGTCTTCGACAGCGGATAGAGGTCGGAGGTGTTCAGCTTCTTGTTGAGGATGACGACCGACTTGCCGTCCGAGATCACCCGGAAATTCGACGATCCGTCATAGTTGAAACGGATTTTGCCGGGACGTTCGAGGAAGAACTTGCCGCCGGTCTGCTCGCCCTTCGGGCCGAACTGCACGAATTCGCCGCTCATCGATTTGACCGAGGAAAAATGGTCGGCGATCTTTTGCGCCGCCGGCGGAACGGCGGCCTGAGCCAAGGCCAGAAGTTGGAAGCCCGGCACGACATTGATGGCGGCGGCGCCCGCAAGCACCAGGCCAAGGCCGAGCAGCTGTCGGCGGGTCGGAGCGAAATCTGTCTGGGTCTTCATGCCGGTCACTTCCTGTGATTTGCCTTGGTCGCAGTCTCTGGACCGCCAGTTGGGCCTAAGTTTGGCGGGTCGCACGGCGCTTGGTCGCATCAACGCGCCAGAGGGTTCAAAGTTGCCGGCCGCCTCCCGTGGACGTCGCCGGGCTAGAACTTATCGTCCTCGGTGGGAACGAGAATCTCGCGTTTGCCGGCGTGGTTGGCCGGGCCGACGATGCCTTCCTTCTCCATCTTTTCGATGATTGACGCCGCGCGGTTGTAGCCGATGCCCAGCCGGCGCTGGATGTAGCTGGTCGAGGCCTTGCCGTCGCGCAGCACCACGGCCACCGCCTGATCGTAGGGATCATCGGAATCCTCGAAATTGCCGCCCCCGCCGCCGCCGCCGGAACCGCCCCGGCCCGAGGCGCCGTCCTCGTCGTCTTCCTCGTCATCCTCGGTGATGGCGTCGAGATACTCCGGCACGCCCTGCAGTTTGAGATGGCCGACGATCCGTTCGACCTCGTCGTCCGAGACGAAGGGACCGTGGACACGCTGGATGCGGCCGCCGCCCGCCATGTAGAGCATGTCGCCCATGCCGAGCAGCTGCTCGGCGCCCTGCTCGCCCAGGATGGTGCGGCTGTCGATCTTCGACGTTACCTGGAATGAGATGCGGGTGGGGAAATTGGCCTTGATGGTGCCGGTGATGACGTCGACCGACGGGCGCTGCGTCGCCATGATGACATGGATGCCGGCGGCGCGCGCCATCTGCGCCAGGCGCTGCACCGCGCCTTCGATGTCCTTGCCGGCCACCATCATCAGGTCGGCCATTTCGTCGATGATGACAACGATATAGGGCATCGGCTCGAGGTCGAGATCCTCGGTCTCGTAGATCGCCTCGCCCGTCTGGCGGTCGAAGCCGGTCTGCACGGTGCGCGAGATTTTCTCACCCTTCTTCTCGGCCTGGCTGACGCGTGCGTTGAAGCCGTCGATATTGCGCACGCCGACCTTGGACATCTTGCGGTAGCGGTCCTCCATCTCGCGCACAGTCCATTTCAGCGCCACCACGGCCTTCTTCGGATCCGTGACGACGGGCGTGAGCAGATGCGGGATGCCGTCATAGACCGAGAGCTCGAGCATCTTCGGATCGATCATGATCAGCCGGCATTCCTGCGGGGTGAGCCGGTAGAGCAGCGACAGGATCATGGTGTTGATGGCGACCGACTTGCCCGAGCCTGTGGTGCCGGCGACCAGCACATGCGGCATCTTGGCGATGTCGACGATGACCGCCTCGCCGTTGATGGTCTTGCCGAGCGCCAAGGCGAGCTTCGCCTTGGTGGTTTCGAAGTCGCGGCTCGCCATGATCTCGCGCAGATAGACCGTCTCGCGCTTGGCATTCGGCAGCTCGATGCCGATGGCGTTGCGGCCGGGCACGACGGCAACGCGGCAGGCGATCGCGCTCATCGAGCGGGCGATATCGTCGGAAAGGCCGATGACGCGCGAGGATTTGATACCGGGCGCAGGTTCCAGCTCATAGAGCGTGACGACCGGACCCGGGCGGACATGGATGATCTCGCCCTTGACGCCGAAATCCTCGAGCACGCCTTCGAGCAGCCGTGCGTTCTGCTCCAGCGCGTCCTTCGACAGGCTCGGGTCTTTCGCCACGTTCTTCGGTTCGGACAGGAAATGCAGCGACGGCATCTCGAACGTGCCGGAGCCGATGAGCGAGGTCTGCGCCTCGCGCTGAACGCGTGCGCCTTGCACCGGGCGCGGCGCAGGCGCCTCCACGCGCGTCGCCGCGTCCGAGCGGAAATTGCGCACATTGGCGCGGCGCTGGACCGGCTCTTCGTCGTCGAAGTCGTCGAGATCGGCCTCCTCGTCGTCGAAGACGTTGTCGTCCACGGGATCGACCGAAGCGCTGCGGTCGTTGACCATTGCGGCGAAGAATTCCGGCTCGACACGGGCGCGGCCGCCGGGGCTCATCCTGGATTCGGCGTACTCGGCCGATTCGACCCGTTCGGCGGCGCGGCGCCAGGCGCTGGCCCGCGGCTCAATCTGAGGCTCGAACTCGTCACGCTCCTGCCTGCGGCGCGCGGCACGCCGATGCATCCATGCACGGAACGACAGCCACCAATGGGTGATGGCGCCGAGCGCAAGAATGCCTTCGTCGCCCTCGTCTTCATCCTCATCGAAGAGCAGATCGTCCTGCTCGCGCGGTTCCGGCTCGGCGGCGCGCGCCATGACGGCAAAGCCGTTCTTGCGCGCGATCAGCGCTGAGCCATAGGCGAACAGCCAGAGCGCCGGCGTGGCAAGCACAATGGCGATGATGGTGGCGAAAAGGCCCTTCGGATAGCCGCCGACGGCGATGCCCGGGATCTTCAGCAC
>NZ_RZSN01000253.1:0-6063 GCF_003997315.1 Mesorhizobium sp. M1A.F.Ca.IN.020.04.1.1 | reverse complement strand
CTCGGGAGCTTCGACTTCCGCTTCTTCGCCTTCGAAATCATCGCCGGCATCGGCATCGGCAGGGATTTCGCCTTCCTCGCGGCGATTGCGCTTGCCGCCGCGCTTGCCGCGACGGCGCTTCTTGCCCTGCCCCTCTTCGGCTGCTTCCGCCCCGGCCGGTGCTTCAGCCGTTACCTCGGCTGTCGCTTCGCCAGCAATCGTGCCGGCGTCCGCAGGTGCGGGGGCCGAGACGGCATCGCCATGGCCTTGATGCTCGCGGTCGCGATCCTTGCCGCCGCGCCGCCGACGGCGTTTGCGGCGCTTGCGGCCGCCTTCGCCGTCCTCGGACCGCTGCGGATGCTGTCCCTGCTGTGGATGGCGCGGCTGTTCGGCCTGGACCGATACCTCTTCTTCCTCCTCGACGACGATCTCGTCCTCGGGCTCTTCCGGCTCGACATAGGTCGGCAGGCTGCGCACCTCGACGAAGCCTTCCGGCTTCTCAGCCACCGCGCCGCGGAAGATCGCGTAGTGTTGCGCGCCCAGCGTCTCGTCGGCTTCGAGCGTGATGCTCAGGCCGAACCGGGCCTCGAGCTCGACCAGATTGGCGCGCTTGTGGTTGAGCACATAAAGCGCGGTCGCCGCCGGCGTGCGCACTGTGATGTGGCTGCGCGAATCCTTGAGCAGGAATTCCTCGATTGCCCGCACCACCATCAGCGCCACCGAGGAGTCCGATCTCACATGGCCTGTGCCGCCGCAATGCGGGCAGGGCTTCATCGTCGATTCCAGCACGCTGGCACGGATGCGCTGGCGCGACATCTCCATCAGGCCGAAATGCGAGATGCGACCGACCTGGATGCGGGCGCGATCGTTCTTGAGGTGATCCTTCAGCCGCTTCTCGACCGCGCGGTTGTTGCGGTTCTCCTCCATGTCGATGAAGTCGATGACGATCAGGCCGGCAAGGTCGCGCAGCCTGAGCTGCCGCGCGACTTCCTCGGCGGCCTCCAGATTGGTGTGGAGCGCGGTGTCCTCGATCGAATGCTCCTTGGTGGAGCGGCCGGAGTTGACGTCGATCGAGACCAGCGCCTCGGTCTGGTTGATGATGATGTAGCCGCCGCTCTTCAGCGTCACTTGCGGCTGCAGCATCCGGTCGAGCTGCGCCTCGATGCCGTTGCGCACGAAGATCGGCGTGGTGTCCCGGTAGGGCTGAACCACCTTGGCATGGCTCGGCATCAGCATGCGCATGAAGTCCTTGGCCTCGCGGTAGCCGTCCTCGCCGGAGACCAGGATCTCGTCGATATCCTTGTTGTAGAGGTCGCGAACCGAGCGCTTGATCAGGCTGCCTTCCTCATAGACCAGGGCAGGGGCCGTGGACTGCAGCGTGAGATTGCGGACATTCTCCCAAAGCCGCATCAGATATTCGTAGTCGCGCTTGATCTCGGCCTTGGTGCGGCTTTCGCCGGCGGTGCGCAGGATGACTCCCATGCCCTGCGGCACCTCGAGATCGGCGACGACCTCCTTCAGCCGCTTGCGGTCCTGGGCATTGGTGATCTTGCGCGATATGCCGCCGCCACGCGCGGTGTTCGGCATCAAGACCGAATAGCGGCCGGCGAGCGACAGATAGGTGGTCAGCGCCGCGCCCTTGTTGCCGCGCTCTTCCTTGACGACCTGGACCAGTAGGATCTGGCGGCGCTTGATGACTTCCTGGATCTTGTACTGGCGGCGCACCGGCTTGCGGCGGTTGCGAACCTCTTCAAGCGCATCCTCGGCGCCGACCGATTCGATTTCGTGTTCGTCCGAATGTGCGGACGAAACTTCTTCGAGCATGCCGCGATCATCGTCGCTGGGAGCGGCTTCCTCGGCCGGAGCGACCTCGCTGGTCGATTCGGCCTGCACCGGTTCCGAAATCACATCCGCATCGATGCTCGCGGCGATCGAAGTGGGGCCGCTCTCGGAAGGCTGGCGATTCTCGCTGTCGGTCGCATCGGCGTCTTCGGTGTCGCTGCCGGCTTCGGGGGCCTTGTTCTCCTCTTCGCCGGCTGCCTCGGCTACGGTCTCAACGGTTTCGGAGCCTTCGGTGGCTTCGGTCGAGGTATCGGCCGCATCGCCGGGCTCATCAGCGGAAGCGCTGGAAGCTGCGACCTCATCGGCGCTTTCGCCGCCTTCGTCGGCACCGGCAGCATCGGAACCGCGCTTTTGCTCGGCCCGGTCGCGGTTCTTGCCGCCGCGCCGGCGGTTGCGGCGGCCGCCGCGATCGCGCGCCTGCTGTTCCTCGCCGGTCTCGGCCTCCTCGTCCTCTTCGTCGTCCGCCTCCTGCGCTTCGGCGCGCAGCAGGGCCTGACGGTCGGCGACCGGGATCTGGTAATAGTCGGGGTGAATTTCACTGAAGGCGAGAAAACCGTGACGGTTGCCGCCATATTCGACAAAGGCTGCCTGAAGGGAAGGTTCGACGCGGGTTACGCGGGCGAGATAGATGTTTCCTTTGAGCTGCTTCTTGTCCTGGGATTCAAAGTCGAATTCTTCGATGCGGTTACCGCGAACGACAACAACGCGTGTTTCCTCCGGGTGGGAGGCGTCTATCAGCATCTTGTTGGGCATTATTTCGTTTCCTCCCGGCAGCCATCAGCCGCAGCTGGCGAGGCAGACCCCGCCGCTGTGTGCCTGGATTTGTGTGGCTGCCGGATAATTGAATGTCCGCCGGCCGGAGCTTGAGCGCGATGGCGGTGCCGCCCGCAGCCACAATGGCGCGGTTCAATGCGGACCTTTCCATGATTGCGCTTGAAGCCATCGGCACCCAGCAGAACCTTTTGAACCAAAGCCCGGGCTTGGCCGGACCAGCTTGTTTGCTCGCACAGAGCCGGCGCGGGAGATCCCGGCCGTTTTCATCGCGCAAGCGATTCCCCCGCCACGGGAGCACGCCTGCGAAAATCGTCGCGATCATCTGAAACCCGGAAGCGCCTTGCACATCTTACCCTGGCGGGAAGCTGCAGGGCGGGCGGTTCCAGGATTGCAGTGATCCAATGTCGCTTTTATGATTTGGCGGGTTGGAAGGCAACCCCGATTTCGGATGCCGGCAAAAAGCGCTTCCGCAGGGGAAGGTGGCGCTCCACCTACCGCATGAAAGGCTTGGTTAACCTTCTCTGGATACCAATCGTTAATCGAGTTGGCCGCCAGACAGGCCGTTCTGCCAAACAGGCCGGCGCGAGGCGCCTAACGGGGAGCGACTAGAATAGAGATGGGACTGGCAGGCACCGCAGACAAGGAGCGTGGCGCCGCCGGATATCTGCGGCTCATGGCAAGGACTGTTTTCCTGCTGGTGATCCTGCTTGGCGCGACCGCCGCCTCGCGGGCCGACGGGTTGCTTGGCGCCACCGGCTACAAGATGGCCGGCGACGCGACCAAGATGCGCATCGTCGTGACCTTCGACCGAGAACCGGACGTGAAGTGGTTTCTGCTGCGCGGTCCCAGCCGCCTTGTCGTCGACCTGCCGCGCACGCGATTCGCCCTCAACGCCAAGGACGTGAAGCCGCGCGGGCTGGTGCGCGCCGTTCGCTACGGCGATCAGGGCAAAGGCTCTCGGCTGATCCTCACCGGCAAGGGACCGTTTGCGGTCGACAAGCTCGAGGTGCTGAAGAATGACGATGGCAGCGGCTATCGCGTCGCCATCGACATGTCGGCCGCATCCGAAAGAGAATTCGACGAGGCTTTGGCCAACCAATCGCTGACGACCGGCTCGACCGTTTCTACCGACAAGGGCGGCCGTGTCGGCACAGGGCCGATTTCGGCGCCTGGGCACCGCTTCACAGTGGTCATCGATCCGGGTCATGGCGGCGTCGACGGCGGCGCGGAGAGCGCCGGCGGCACGGTCGAGAAGAACGTCACGCTCGCCTTTGCGACCGAATTACGTAACAAGCTGGCCGCGGTCGGCAGCTATGATGTCTATATGACACGGGACAGTGACGTGTACCTGCCGCTCGACGAGCGCGTGCGCATCGCCCGCCAGCACGAAGCCGATCTCTTGATCTCCATCCATGCCGATACGATCGCCGTCAGAGGTCTCCGCGGCGCCACGGTCTACACGCTCTCGGACAAGGCTTCCGATCCCGAGGCTCAGGCGCTCGCCGATCGTGAAAACCTCTCCGACCAGTTCGCCGGCCTGAAGATCGAGGACGACAATAAGGAGGTCACCGACATCCTGATCGACCTGATCCGCCGCGAGACCCACGGCTTTTCGATGAGCTTTGCGCACACGCTGGTCGGCCAGTTGTCGACCAGCGTCGGTCTGATCAACAATCCGCAGCGCTCGGCGGGTTTCAAGGTGCTGAAGGCGCCCGACGTGCCCTCGGTTCTGGTCGAGCTTGGTTACCTCTCCAACAGCAAGGACGAGGCGCAATTGCTCAGCGCCGACTGGCGCGGCAAGGCGGCTCAGAGCATAACCAATGCCGTTGCCCTGTTTGCCGCGGCGAAAGCGGGAGCCAGGGCTGGGGGCTGACGGGGACCGAACCCGCCCACAACCTTGAGCCGTCCTACAACCGCAAGCAGCGTTGCGCGACGACAACACGTGGCGTTATTATTTGACGGACGGAGTTCCTGAAACTTCGTGCTGCCGTATTTTGTCCACATGGTCGCGACAATGGGTTTCCATTGCGGATTGGGACCGCCCCTGAAGCTTGCGCGACTGTCGGCTTCGTTTAGGAAATCCCGGACCTCGGACTGGAGCGGGCATGATTCGTCTCATCGGCTATTTCTTCGGCATCGGCACGACGCTGGCGCTGCTGGTCGCTGCGGGCCTTGCCATCTACATCGGCCATCTGACGAAGGATCTGCCCGACTACGAGGTTCTGGCCAAATATGAGCCGCCGGTGACGACGCGCATCCATGCCTCGGATGGCTCGCTGATGGCCGAATACGCTCGCGAGCGGCGCCTTTATCTGCCGATCCAGGCGATCCCGGACCGCGTCAAGGCTGCCTTCATGTCGGCCGAGGACAAGAACTTCTATAACCATCCCGGCATCGACATCACCGGCCTCGGCCGCGCCATCATCGTCAATCTGCAGAACTTCGGCTCGGGCAGGCGTCAGGTCGGCGCCTCGACGATCACGCAGCAGGTTGCAAAGAACTTCCTGCTGACCTCCGACCAGACCTATGAGCGCAAGATCAAGGAGATGATCCTGGCCTTCCGCATCGAGCAGGCCTATTCGAAGGACCGCATCCTCGAGCTCTATCTCAACGAGATCTTCTTCGGCTTCGGCGCCTATGGCGTTGCCGGCGCTGCGCTGACCTATTTCGACAAGTCGGTCAACGAACTCACCGTCGCTGAAGCCGCTTACCTTGCTTCGCTGCCCAAGGGCCCCAACAACTATCATCCCTTCAAGCATGCCGACCGGGCGATCGAGCGCCGCAATTGGGTCATCGATCAGATGGTCGAGAACGGCTACGTCACGCGCGAGGAGGGCGACAAGGCCAAGGCCGAGCCGCTCGGCGTGAAGCCGCGCCGTAACGGCTCCTACTTGTTCGCGGGCGAGTATTTCACCGAGGAGGTGCGTCGCCAGATCATCGCCCGCTACGGCGAGAATGCGCTCTATGAGGGCGGCCTGTCGGTGCGCACCACGCTCGATCCGAAAATCCAGCTCATCGCCCGCAAGGCGATGCAGAACGGATTGCTGAAATACGACACGCTGCGCGGCTATCGCGGACCGGTGACCCATATCGACGTTTCCGGCGACTGGGGCGTGCCGCTCGGTGCGGTCAAGGGGCTGGAGGACGTGCCGGAGTGGACGCTCGCCGTCGTGCTCGACAGTTCGGCCGATGGGCTGACGATCGGCATGCAGCCGGCGCGTCAGGTCTCCGGCGACCTCGTCAAGGACCGCGTCGAGGGCACCGTCAGCAAGGACGACATGGGCTTCGCCATGCGCCATTTCGTCAACGGCAAGTCCGTCAGGGCGAAATCTCCGGCGGAAGTGCTTGAACCCGGCGACGTCATCTTCGTGCAGAAGAACGAGGGCTCCGACAACGCCTATAGCCTGCGCCAGGTGCCCGAGGTCGAAGGCGGCCTGGTTGCCATGGATCCGCATACCGGGCGTGTGT
>NZ_RZSN01000252.1:0-6076 GCF_003997315.1 Mesorhizobium sp. M1A.F.Ca.IN.020.04.1.1 | reverse complement strand
ACGAAGCGCTGGATGCGCGGATCGCCTTGCGGGTCGGCAAGCAGGCCACCGGCGAAGGCGCGCGCCTCGCCAAGCGTCTTGTTCATCTTCCAGCTTGTGCCGATCCAGACGTGGGGCATCTGTGTCATTGGTCAGTCCCGTGGCGACAGCGATTTGAATGCGGGTGAGTGCGGCATGGCGCCATCAACCTCCGAGACCGTCACGGATGGCCGAGAAATAGCGATCGGTCCCCACCTGCCCGCCCTTCAGCGCCACCTCCAGACCGTCGATCGCAGCGATGCTCGAATGGGCGACGCAGAGCGGCGAGCCGGGCGATGCAGGCAGCGGCATCCTGACCGTCAGCGCATCGACACCCATCTGGCCGAGCGCGTGGCTGGAGGTGTCGCCGCCGGCAATGATCACGCGCTTCAGCTTCTGCCCCACGCTCAAGGCACGCAGCAGTTCGCCGAGCCCGCGGCCGAGCTTGTGGCGGGCGCCCTCCTGGCGATCGATCTCGGCGCCGCGATCGGCCGAGGGCCCAAGCGCCGTGTAGAGGATGACGCTGCGGCCGGCATCGAGGCTAGCCTTGCCGGCCGCCGCCGCGCGCGCGATCGCCGCGCTCGACGAATGCGAGACAAGCTCGACCGGGTCGACCTCGATGCCGTCGAAGCCGTCGCTCATCGCATGCCGGATCTGCCGTTCCGTTGTTGGCGAGCAGCTGCCCGAGACGACGGCGATGCGGTCGGCCGCTCCGGGTGGCGCGAAACCGGCCGCGGCGCCCGGGGCAGTCTTTCCCGCCCATTCGGCGAGCAGCGCATATTCGATGCCGGAGGAACCGACGACGAAATATCCGCCCGGCTTGCGGGCGCGCCAGATCTCCTTGCCGGCCAACGCTTGGCTCTCGGGACTGTCGACATCGATAAGCAGTATTGCCGCGTCGGCGACCAGCCTGTCGAAGATTGCGGACCTGCCCGGTGAGCGCAGCGTCGCCAGGTCCAGCAGCTCGGAAGGAAGGTCTGTCTGTCGTGACAGATGCACGAGCAAGTCGGATTCATCCATCGGCGTCGCCGGATGGCGGCTCATCACCGGGTGGCGGTCGATACGGTAGTGTCTGTCGCGATAGGCGGCGAACAAATGGCCGAATGCGGTGTAGCGCTTGAGCTGCGGCGCGCCGACCACCAGCGGCACGCAGGCTTGTTCGAACACGGCGCGGCCGATCTCGATCGCCCGGCCGATGCTGCCGATCGTCGGGCTGGAATCGAAGGTCGAGCAGACCTTGTAATGGCAGATCTCGGCCTGAAGCGACTTCAGCCAGGCGAAAGCCCCTTCAAGATGCGTGTCCATCCATTGCGCGGACTCGCTGCGGCTGGTGCCCGCAAGGCCGACGGCGCGGCAATGCGCGAAGCGCGCCATTAGTCCGGCATCCGGCTTGCGCATGAAAAGCACGGTCGGCACACCGCCGAGTTCCAGCGCTTCCATCACGTCGGTCGAGCCGGTGAGGTCGTCGCCATAATAGCTGAGGAGCAGGTTCTGCATGCTCACTCCGCCTTGCCGTCGGCAAATTTCTCGATCGAGCGTGCCAGCTCGACATGGCTCCTCGCGAATTCCCGGAGCGGGATGCCCTCGACCGCTGCCTGCCAGGCCTGCTGCACGGCGCGTACGCCGGCGCCCGGCCCGTCGGGATGGCTGACGATGCCGCCGCCGCACAGATAGAGGAGATCGACTGTGCGCCCCGTGCGCTCATAAGTCTCGGGCGCCTGTCCGCCCCATTGGCCGGAGCCGGCCACCGGCAGGGCGCAATCGTCAGGCGAGAACAGCGGCGTCGTCACCGCCTCGAAGGAGCGGATGAAAGACTCGTCCGGTTCCCAGTATTTCGAGGCGATGCCGTTGATCTGGAACTGGTCGACGCCGAGCAGCCGCCAGAATTGCTGCCAGACCTTGAAATCCATGCCGAGGCCGGGATGGCGGGTAAGGATATCCCAGCCGTTGCGATGCGCGTGCAGCACCAGGCCCGAGCGCTTCCTGAGGTAAGCCATGCCGCCAAAGCCGATGGAGTTGATGTTGATGACCGCGCAATTGCCGCCGGCTTCGAGCACAAGATCGTGGTTGCGCAGCATCTCGTCGGGATCGGCGTGCGAGATGCCGAAGGCATACATCACTTTTTTTCCGGCCTTCTGCTCGTGGTCGAGGATCAGCGGCATGATCGCCTTGACCCGCTCCGACAGCGGCGAATAGGCCGGGCTCATCAGCTTCTCGTCGTCCTTGATGAAGTCGACGCCGGCCTCGATCAGTTCGCCCACCATCTCGGCCGTCTCATGTGGTCGAAGGCCCAGCGCCGGCTTGACGATGGTGCCGATGATCGGGCGGCCTTCAACGCCGGTCAGCCGGCGGCTGCCGGCGACACCGAATTGCGGGCCGGGATGCGCGCCCCTGAATTCCTCAGGCAGCTTCATGTCGACGATGCGGATTCCCGACAGGCCCCGGATCGAATAGGTGCCGCCGATCGCAATCGTCATCAGCGCCGCTAGATCGGTGCCGATCGCATCGAAAGGAAAGGCAATGTCGACATCGGCGCGCTTGAAGGGACCTTTGCCGGCCTCGGGTATCGAAGGGTGCGCTGCGTCGGGCAAAGGCCGGATCGCCAGCACGCGGGCCGCGACGCGCGCCTTCAGCTCCTCCGTCTCGCCAGGCAGCGCGACGAAGGTGCCGGTCGACTGGTCGCTGGCGATCTTGGCCGCCAGCGCCTCGATACTTCCCGAGGTCTCGATCCGGTAGGTGAGGGTGATCATGGCCGGCCATACTCAATTGGAAAGGCAGGAAAAGAATTCCTCGCGCTCGAAATCTGGTATAATGAGTACATAAGCATTGCAAGCAATATCCTGCCGGCGGAGCGCCTCGCGGTACGGCAACGGGCATTCCGGAAATTGCGGCCGCGGTGCTAGATTGAGACTGGGTCAAGGGAGTGATTCGCGGCGATGAACCGTTCGGAACCGATCGTCCGGCGCAAGCTTTCCGACGAAGTCTTCGTCAGGCTGAAGCGCCTGATCACCAGCGGCGAATTGCAGCCGGGCGACGATATGCCGTCCGAGCGCGAGCTGATGGAGCGCTTCGAGGTCGGCCGGCCGGCGATCCGCGAGGCAATGCAGGCGCTGAGCAACATGGGTCTCGTCGCCATCTCGCATGGCGAACGCGCCAAGGTGCTTCAGCTGACAGCCAAGTCCATCATCAAGCAGGTCGATGGCGCCGCCAAGATCATCCTGTCGTCTTCGAAGGACACGCTCGAGCACCTGAAGAGCGCGCGTATCTTCTTCGAGCGCGGCATGGTCAAGGAAGCGGCCGAGAAGGCGACCCCCGAGGACGTGCAGCGGCTGAAGGCAACCGTTGCCGAGCAGCGCGCCGCGCGCGGCGATGCCGAGGCGTTCATCTCCGCCGACATGCGGTTCCACACCCAGATCGCGGCGATTTCCGGCAATCCGATCTATGTCGCGGT
This sequence comes from Mesorhizobium sp. M1A.F.Ca.IN.020.04.1.1, assembly GCF_003997315.1. Lineage (NCBI taxonomy): Bacteria > Pseudomonadati > Pseudomonadota > Alphaproteobacteria > Hyphomicrobiales > Phyllobacteriaceae > Mesorhizobium > Mesorhizobium sp. M1A.F.Ca.IN.020.04.1.1. The sequence goes on along the minus strand of NZ_RZSN01000252.1, from coordinate 2,607 downwards.
CAGCGAGGCGATGCTCGGCTGGCTGAAGGAATATCACACTGAGATGCTGATCTGGACCGGCAAGGAAAAGTTCACGCTGACCGAGCACGAGGAGATCATCGGCTGGATCGAGAAGAAGGACGCCGAACGCGCCGAGAAGGCGATGATCAAGCATCTCGAGCGCTCGCGCGCCCTCTACGTGATGAGCTCCGAGAAATAGCTTCGTTCAGCCGATCCCGGCGATGGCATAGGCTGGCATTGTCAGGCGTCTCAGGGCTTCGCCCCGGTCAAGCCTGCGCGCGCCCGCTCCGTCCCAAATCGTAATCGGACCTGCCGCTTCGCCGGCTAGCGCCGAGGTGTCGACCACCACATCCTCCGGTGTGAGGTTTGCCAGCCAGGCCGTGGTGGCGCCGGCCGGCGAGCAGGCCGCCAGTGCCGCTATGCGATCATCGCTGACGCGTAGGGCGATAAGTGTATTCCCGGCCAGAGCGGCGAGGCCTTGCACCGCGTGGAAGATTGGTCGGGGCCTTCCTTCCTCAGCGGGTTCGTCGGCGGCCGCCAGCACGCCGAATGGCCCCGTGAAGCTGGAGAGCGTCAGCATCTCAAGCCCGGCCGGCGCCACGCGCGCGGCATAGCCGATCGACCAGGCGGCCGCGAACAGTCCGGCATGGCGCGGATCGCGATTTGCCATGGCGATGCGCTGGCCGTGCAAATTGCCCTTGGTCGCGCCGCCATAGGGATTCTGTCGCATGGCAATGGTCGAGGGTCCGATGCGATAAGGCATTGCGCGATAGATCGCCCGCGTCGACTGCGTGATGAATGGCAGCGCCTCCAGCGATTGCATGACGCTGAGATCGTCGGCCGCATGCACGATCGGACAGGTGCAATGGCTGACGAAATCCAGCAGCTCGGCCGGAACGCGCTTGCGGTTGAGTTCGGTGAAATAGCTGAACATGCCGCCGCCGAGCCGGATGCCGGGGAAGGCGCGGCGTGCCGCGGCATAGACATTCTCGAGTGGCGGGCAGGCCGGCCAGACGCTGCCGGGCGGTGTCGACTGCCGGTCGACCGAAGGTGAGACCGCGATGGCATCGAGCCGCAAACCTGCCCGGCGCACCATCTCCGCGACGCCGGACAGTTCCATGTCGAGATCGCCCGCGCAGGCGACCACGCATTCGAGCGTCGTCTTGACAGGGAAGGCGAAGGCGAGCCTGGCATGAGCCTGTAAGGCCTCCAGGCCATGGCCGCGGGTCGGATCGTAGTGAAGGAGAAGCTGCTGCGGGCCAAGCTTATTGAGCAGCGGCAGTTTGCCCACACCCGCCTCGACATCTTCCGGATAGATGACGACGCCGATATCGGGCAGTTTCGCGCCGGTCTCGCCAAGTTCGATGCGGACCGGCTCAACGCCGGTCGCCGCGGCAGTCACCTTGGGGTCGGCAGTTATACGCAGGGTGATCGTCTGCCGATTGGTCTGTCCCGCCGGCAGCACATAGGGCCATGGCAGAGCCAGCGGCCGCACATACGTCTTGTAGGAAGCGTCGGACCAGTTGCGCTGGTCTTCCATTTCGAAAATGTCGCCTTCCATCCGGCACTCGGCGGTAACGCTGGGGGCGACCTGATGGGTGATGGCGCGCATATCCTTGAACGGCTGCCAGGGGTCGATCAGCAGCGGCAGCTTCGTGTCCACCACGCGGCCGTCCGTGTGCTCGACCTTGACCGAACTGCCGGCAAGGCTGGCGATCGGATGCAAGATGCAGAAGCCGCAACGATTGGTCTCGAAATCGCTTTCGGGCAGCGCTTTGACGTCAAAGCTGAGACGGCCATCGGCGTAGCCCTCGATCTTGGCGTCAAAGCCGAGCCGGCTTCCACCCGGACCCTCGCAATTTGCCGAGTAGCGCACCGAGAAGCTCTCATCGCTCTGTTCGATGACAGGGCCTTCCAGCGTCGGCTCATAGGTGCCCCAGTCGCGGTCGCGAACGATATAGGCGATCGCGCGCAGCACCTCGATGCCGCCGTACCGGATTCCACGCAGATTGCCGTTGAGGAAATCGGCGCTGAGCGGGCCTGCGCTCAGCCGGACCGGTTCGGCTTCGATCGCATGCGTACCGTAGAGGAGGAAGGGATGCGCGGTCATTTGAGCAGGTCGTCGATCCGCACGGGCTGCCGGCTGGCGGCACCGGCATAGGCAGCCTCGACCAGCGCGAATGTCTTGAGGTTGTCGGCGCCGGATGTCGCCGGTTCCTTGGCGGTGGCCAGGCAGTCCACCCAATGCTTCTGTATCGCCACGACGCTTTCCTGGATGTTGTGCCATGGCCGCGAAGCCCAGGAAAGCAGTGGCGGTGACACGTCGCGCACTGTGGTGCCGCTCTTGCCGGCGACCGTCAGTTGGTAGCCCTGCGCCAGCCGGATCGTGCCGTCGCTGCCGTCGATCTCGATCAGGGTTTCGGGGAACGGGTCGGCGGCAAGCTTCGTCGCGTAGCTGCAATCGACCACGGAGGTTGCGCCGCCCTCATGATCCATCAGCATCGTTGCCACGTCCTCGCCGGCGATGTTGGGGTTGACGCGCGTGGTGCGCGCGGTGAGGCTCGAAACATCGCCGAGAAGGAAGCGCGCGATGTCCAGGATATGGAT
>NZ_RZSN01000251.1:0-6124 GCF_003997315.1 Mesorhizobium sp. M1A.F.Ca.IN.020.04.1.1 | reverse complement strand
TTTCAAGACCTTCTCGCAACGCTTTTCCGGCCTGCCGATCCGCGTCGCGCAGGCATCGCGCCTGGTCGGCTCCAAGGAACTGGCCGAGACCAAGAAGGGCGTCGCCGACGGCACGGTCGACATCGTCGTCGGCACGCACGCGCTGCTCGGTAGCTCGATCTCCTTCAAAAATCTCGGCCTGCTGATCATCGACGAGGAGCAGCATTTCGGCGTCAAGCACAAGGAGCGGCTGAAGGAGCTCAAGAACGACGTGCATGTGCTGACACTTTCGGCGACGCCGATTCCGCGCACGCTGCAGTTGGCGCTGACCGGTGTTCGCGAGCTGTCGCTGATCGCCACCCCTCCGGTCGACCGCATGGCGGTGCGCACTTTCATCTCGCCCTTCGATCCGCTGGTCATCCGCGAGACGCTGCTGCGCGAGCGCTACCGCGGCGGCCATTCCTTCTATGTCGTGCCACGTATCAGCGATCTTGCCGAACTCCATGATTTCCTGAGAGAATCCGTGCCGGAGCTGAAAGTAGCGGTCGCCCACGGCCAGATGCCGGCCGGTGAACTCGACGACATCATGAATGCCTTCTATGACGGCCAGTACGACGTGCTTCTGTCGACGACCATCGTCGAATCCGGCCTCGACATTCCGACCGCCAACACGCTGATCATCCACCGAGCCGATATGTTCGGTCTGGCCCAACTCTATCAGTTGCGCGGCCGCGTCGGCCGCTCGAAGGTGCGAGCCTATGCGCTGTTCACGCTGCCGGCCAACCGCAAGCTCACCGATACGGCCGAGCGCAGGCTCAAGGTGCTGCAGTCGCTCGATACGCTCGGCGCTGGTTTCCAACTTGCCAGCCACGACCTCGATATCCGCGGCGCAGGCAATCTCCTCGGCGAGGAACAATCCGGCCACATCAAGGAGGTCGGTTTCGAGCTCTACCAGCAGATGCTGGAGGAAGCGGTGGCCGAAGTGAAGGATTCCGGCGAAGTGCTGGATGGCGGCTGGTCGCCGCAGATCGCGGTGGGCACCGCGGTGATGATCCCGGAGAGCTATGTGCCGGACCTGCAGCTCAGGATGGCGCTCTACCGCCGCCTTGGCGACTTGGAGACCACCGAGGAGATCGACGGCTTCGGCGCCGAGCTGATCGACCGCTTCGGGCCGCTGCCGGAAGAAGTGACGCATCTATTGAAGATTGTCTTCATCAAGGCGCTTTGCCGCAAGGCCAATGTCGAGAAGCTCGATGCCGGCCCCAAGGGCGTCGTCATCCACTTCCGCAAGCGCGAATTCCCCAATCCGGTCGGACTGGTCAAATTCATCGGCGAGCAGGGCTCGCTGGCCAAGATCAGGGCCGACCACAGCGTCGTCTTCATGCGTGATTGGCCGAATGCGGAGAAGCGGCTGGCCGGCTCGGCTGTTGTCATGACTCAATTGGCGCGGCTGGTCGACAAAGCTGCCTGACGGCTTCACACTGGCATCCGAGCAGTTCAAGGCATTCGCCGCTGCTGAAATTCCCGGCTAGAATAGAAAATCGGCTTCGTGTAAGGAGCCGCGACCTCTGATTGGGGCGGGAATGGCGGGCGAGACCGCTCGCCAGTTTGTTTTGACGCAATTCCGGACTGAACCGTTCACAGTTTTCCTGGAATTGCTCTGAAGAGTTTTGGGTGCAGCGATGACAAAATGGTCGCCGAATTCGTGGAGAGCAAAGCCGATCAAGCAGGTTCCGGCCTATCCGGACCTTGCGGCGCTGGAGGCCACGGAAGCCCGGCTCACCACCTATCCGCCGCTGGTGTTTGCCGGTGAAGCGCGCAAGCTGAAGAAGCAACTGGCGGCGGTCGCCGCCGGCGAGGCCTTCCTGCTCCAGGGCGGCGACTGCGCCGAGAGCTTTGCCGAGCATGGCGCCGACAACATCCGCGACTTCTTCCGCGTCTTCCTGCAGATGTCGGTGGTGCTCACCTTCGCCGGCGCGCAGCCGGTGGTGAAGGTCGGCCGCGTCGCCGGCCAGTTCGCCAAGCCGCGCTCCTCCGACAGCGAGACCAAGGCCGGCGTGACGCTGCCGAGCTATCGCGGCGACATCATCAACGGCATCGAGTTCGACGCCGCGTCGCGCATCCCGGATCCCGCAAGGCAGGAGATGGCGTATCGCCAGTCGGCGGCGACCCTCAATCTCCTGCGCGCCTTCGCGCAAGGCGGCTATGCCAGCCTGGAGAACGTGCATCGCTGGATGCTGGGCTTCGTTGCCGACAGCCCGCAGGGCGAGAAATACGAATCGCTCGCCAACCGCATCACCGAGACGATGGATTTCATGCGCGCGGTGGGCATCACGTCGGAAACCAATTTCGCGCTGCGCGAGACCGATTTCTACACCAGCCACGAGGCGCTGCTGCTCGGCTACGAGGAGGCGCTGACCCGCGTCGATTCGACTTCCGGCGATTGGTACGCGACTTCGGGCCATATGATCTGGATCGGCGACCGCACCCGCCAGCCCGACCATGCGCATGTCGAATATTGCCGCGGCATCGAGAATCCGCTCGGCCTGAAATGCGGTCCGTCGCTGACGGCGGACGGCCTGCTGGAGCTTATCGACCTGCTCAACCCCGAGAATGAGCCCGGACGGCTGACGCTCATCGCGCGGTTCGGCTCCGACAAGGTCGCCGAGCATCTGCCGAAGCTGGTGCGGGCGGTGAAGAAGGAGGGCCGCAACGTGGTGTGGTCTTCCGACCCGATGCATGGCAACACGATCGAGGCGGCCGGCTACAAGACGCGGCCGTTCGACCGTATCCTGAAGGAAGTGCAGACCTTCTTCGAGGTGCACCGCGCCGAAGGCACGCATCCGGGCGGCATCCATGTCGAGATGACCGGCAAGAACGTCACCGAGTGCACCGGCGGCGCCCGGGCCATCACGGCGGAAGACCTGCAGGACCGCTATCACACCCATTGCGATCCGCGCCTCAATGCCGACCAGGCGATCGAACTGGCCTTCCTGGTCTCGGATCTGCTCAAGAAAAGCCATACGATCCAGCACAAGCAAGCCGCCAACGCCTAAGCCGCTTGCCAGCGATCGAACCGGGGCGTCGGACAAAGTCCGACGCCCTTTCGTTTGGGCCGATCCTGCGAGGCGCCGGCCGCCGAAACCTTACGAAAATTTATAGTTACGCGACCATCGCAAGACCAAGATTGAGGTGGAGGTGTCGCCCGCGGTCGAAAACCGCGCACACGACACAGGTCCCCCCATGCGCCACGAGCATGCCATCGTTCATCACCGCGCGATCGACTTCTGGTCGGCGCGGGCGGCGGTGCTTGTCGTCATCTGCCTGCAGCTTCTGGTCATCAACGACCTGTCCTTCGGTCCGCGCTGGCTCGCGCCCGCGATCGAGGCGGCGCTGCTCGTGCCTTTGTCGATCGCAACGGCCTGGACGCAAATGGCGACTCAGAAGACCGTCGATCACGAGCATTGGTATGCGATCGGCCGGTTTCGCGTCTTCATCCGCCGTACCGCCTTGGTCATGACCGGCGTCATCAGCATCATGAATTGCGGCTCGCTGGTCTTTCTGGTCCAGAAGCTGCTGGCAGGCCATGCCGGCGCCGGCACGACGCTGCTTGTCGACGCGCTCAACATCTGGGTCACCAACGTCATCGTCTTCGCGCTGTGGTTCTGGAGCACCGACCGCGGCGGCCCGCCGACCTGCGGCCTGGTCAAGCGCGCGCATGCCGATTTCCTGTTCCCGCAGATGACGCTGGCCGATCGCGAGATCCGCGACTGGCTGCCCGGCTTTGTCGATTACGTGTTCCTGGCCTTCACCAATGCGACGGCGTTCTCGCCGACCGACACATTGCCGCTCACTCAGCGCGCCAAGCTCCTGATGATGGCCGAGGCAATGATCTCGCTGCTGACGATCGCGCTGGTCGCCGCGCGTGCGGTCAACATTCTGGCTTAACTAGCGCCCGCGCTCCCAGCGCATATTCGCCAGCCTCGGATCGACAAAGCTCGTCCTTGAGAATTCCAGCCGCCTGTCTGGAAATTCGCAGATTGCCTGGACCCCGAACGAGCCGATGCGGATGCGCCAGGTATGAGGCTCCAGCGGCTTGGCCTTGGCAAAACCGCTGCACGTCAAGAGCGCGATGTTGGCGCCCTTCGGATCGCGCGCCGAGCGGTAGCGGATGGCCTGCATCCCCGCCTCGCGCGCCACGTCGGCGATGGCCTGGCAGGCGGCATAGTCAGTCGGATCCGTCCACGCCTTCTCGTCGCGGTCGAGCGGCGGCCGCGTGAGGTCGACGGCCTTCTCGCATCTGATGGCCGCGGCAAAGGCGGTATATTCGGCCGCGTCGTCCGGCCATTGCGTTTGCGGCGATTCCGCAAAGAACAGCAAGCGGTAGAAGGCCATTTCCGCCACTGCCGTCAGCACCGTCTCGGCGGCGTAATAGACGCCCTTGGTCTTGCCGGCGCGGCGGAAGCGCGAGCCGTACGGATAAATCGAGCCGTAGCGGAATGGCGTCGCCAGAAGATAGTGAAGGTGGCGGCATTCCAGCGGGATCCGCGGCTTGCTTTCCTCGATGAGGTCTTCGAGCAGGCCCTGCTCGTCGAGCCTGTCGACCAGCTTCAGGGTCGAGACGCGATGCTGCGCCTCGACCATCCGCCAATATTTGCCTTCGAGCCTGACGGCCTCAGACGAGAGCGCGTCGGGAATCCAGGTAGGCAATGACATCGACAAGTCCGGCAATGGTCAGGATTTTTTCGAGCGGCGTGCCGTCGAGCGCCGTGTTCGGTTTCTTCAGCCATGCCCGGGCGACCGTCTCGTCGCCGCCGACGATGGCGTCGAGCGAGCGGAACAGCCGCACGAACAGCACCGCAAGCTCGAACGGCTTGGTGCCGCGCTCGAGCAGGAACTCCTGCTTGCGCATGCGCGAGACCGTCGCCTCAGAGACGCCGATGACCAGAGCAAGCGTTCGCGCCGTGATCTCGAGCAGGTCGGCCGCGCGCAGCGTGGCCTTGGTGATGACGGCATTTTCTGCCGCCGTCGCGGCAGCGACTGGACGTGGCATGAGCGCACCCTTTCATTTCCGTGGAAAATATAGTCCACAGAAATTCATTTGGAAAGGGTGTCCAATGTGCCCTCAGTCCTTCTTGTAGAGCAGCCAGCCCTTGCCGGCACGGCCGGCCATTGTGGAATGCCTGGTGACGCGGTTGCGGCCGCCGATCTTGGAGCGGTAGAGCGCGCGGTCGGCCTTGGTGTAGAGGTCTTCGGGGGTGTCGGCCTCGGAAGCCATGCAAATGCCCATCGAGACAGTCACCGTGCCATAGTTCATCCCGGTCTGGCTGCTTGTGAACGGCGTCTGTTCGATCAGCACGCGGATGCGCTCGGCGATTTCATAGGTGGTGTCCTCGCTGGCGCCTTCGACGATCAGCGCGAACTCCTCGCCGCCGGTGCGCGCCACGAACATGTCGGCGCGGATGCTGGACTGGAAGATGTCGGCGATCATCTGGATGATCCTGTCGCCGACCGGATGGCCGTAACGGTCGTTGATATCCTTGAAGCGATCGATGTCGGCAAGGATGAGCGCGTTGAAGAGGATACCGCGGTTGCTGTTGTAGATGCGCGTGATTTCCTTGTCGAAGGCGCGGCGATTCCAGATCTGCGTCAGCGGATCGGTATTGGCGAGCCGCTTGTATTCCTCCAACTTCGATTTGACGCTCTCGAGCTCGGCCGTCTTTTCGCTGAGCGTGCTCGCGATCTGGCGGTTGTGATCCAGCGTCGAGCTGGTGGCGGCAGACATCGCGCCGGCGATCTTTTGCAGCAGATCCTGGGAAAGCAGGCTGCGATTGCTCAGGCCGCTCGACGTCTCGTCGAGGATGCGGCCGTACTTTTCGATATGGCTGCGCTCGCTGCGCAGCAGCGCAGCGACGTCCTCAAGCTCCTTGGCGACCACCTCGCGGGCGTGTTCGACGATCGCAGGCCCGTGGTGCTGCGGGAAGAAGGTGCGTCCGATGCGATCGAGATCCTTTTGCGTCGGGCGGTTGCTCAACGAGACGACAGCGAGGCTGAGCTCGTGATTGCTGCCGCTCAGCGCTTCATAGAAGATTTCGTAGTTGCGCGGCAGGCCGAGCAGGCCGAGCTGGCGCATGGTCGCCACAAC
>NZ_RZSN01000024.1:0-46780 GCF_003997315.1 Mesorhizobium sp. M1A.F.Ca.IN.020.04.1.1 | reverse complement strand
CTCCGAGCGTTCCCGTTCGCATCTCCTCGAACGCCTTGGTGAGCTCGCGGCCAATCGCCGCTTTGCGCGCTCCGCCAAGCGCTTGCGCCATCGCAGCAAGCGTCTCGGCCAGCCGGCGCGGCGATTCATAGAAGATGAGCGTCGCCGGCACCTGCCTGAAGCTTTCGAGCTTGGTGAGCCTCTGGCCCGCCTTGGCCGGCAAGAAGCCGGCGAACAGAAAGGTGTCGGAAGGCAGGCCGGAAGCGGTCAGCGCGGCAAGCGCCGCCGACGGTCCGGGCACCGGAATAACGCGGATGCCGCGCTCCAGCGCCTCGCCGACCAGCCGGTAGCCGGGATCGGAAACCAGCGGCGTGCCGGCATCCGAGATCAGCGCCACGCTTTGTCCGGCAGCGAGCGACTCGATCAGCTTCGGCCCGGCCTCGGCTGCATTGTGCTCGTGATAGGCCGTGGTGCGCCGGCGAATGCCGTAGCGTTCGAGCAGCACGCGCGAGACGCGGGTGTCCTCGCAGGCAACGATGTCGGCGCCGGCCAGCGTCTCCAGCGCACGCAGCGTGACATCGGCGAGATTGCCAATCGGCGTCGCCACCAGATAGAGCGCCGGCTCCAGCGGCCGCGCCGCAATTTCGGTCTGCCCGATTACATAGCTGCGTTTGTCGCCGGTCAATTGAGGCCCTCCCCACGCGCCACTGTTTGCCACGGCTGATCTGCGGTTGCAAAACGTGATGGCGATGCAAGGGAATCGCCATGCCTTTGCCACGATGCGGAACCAAACCGCATAAGGCGGATTTTACCCCTGATTCCCGAGGAGGAGGACAGGATGGACAGCCTGATCATTCAAGACGCTTTCACGCCCTATTATTCGGGCTGCAAGCGCTTTGCCGGATCGGAGAAGGTTGCCGGTTCGGAGGATCGGGAACCCTCCGCCAGGACAAAGGACAAGGAAGCGATGAAGCCGCTTCCAAGCCCCGCGGTTCAAGACGCCTCGACCGAAACCGAAAGCACGACGGAGCACTGACCGGACGATGCCCAATCGCTTCGACATTTTCATCACACGACTCGAAAGCAAGACCGCCCGCGAGGGCATTCCTTCCCATCCGATCGCCGCCCAGCACGGGAACCGCCGCGACAAGACCGATCTGAAGCAGGGCCGTTCCGGCGACGCGCATGCGGAAAAGGATCGCGGGAAGCAGCGTCAGAAGCACGACGCCTAGAGCAGCTGCGACCCTTCGCGATCTCTCGCCTCATCCCAGGCGGAGCGAGGAGCGAAGCGCCATGCTTGGCGCCTGACGCCATTCAGCCCAGATAGTTAGTGACCTTCGCCTCGAGCAGCCGCACCAGTTCCGGATCCATGAACGCATAGTTGTCCGGGATGTCGAGGCAGATCACCCGTGCCCGCATCAGGCTTGACCGGAACTTCTTCTGCAGCTTGACGCGATGCGCCTTCTCCATGACGAAGATGATCTCGGCCCACGCGACCAGTTCATGCGTCAGCGGGGTTGTCCGCGTCGTGATTGGTGCCGGCCGATTCGACCTCGAGGTCGCGGCGCCTGGAAAACACCTGCTCGGCGGTGGGGCTGCGCAGGCGGTTCTGGCTGCAGACGAAGAGAACCTTTTTCACCGCGCGAGGTCTGCCACCACCGCATCGAGCACGATCATGCCGGCGGTCGTGGCGCGGAGGCGGGCGTTGCCGACCGGCGCCACCAGCCCCTCTTCCTGCAGCACCGACAATCGGTCGCTCGCCAGACTACGCCCGGCAAGCGTCTCGTAGCGCTGGAGGTCGATGCCTTCGGCCAGCCGCAGCCCCATCAATAGGAACTCGTCGGCTTCTTCGGCGCGCGTCAGCACCTCGCCGCCGGTGACGCCATGGCCCCTGGCTTCGACCAGGTTGGCCCAGGTCTCAGGCATCTTTTCCGCGACCGTCACGGTACGGCGGCCGTTCTCGACGAAGCGGCCATGCGCGCCGGGTCCGACGCCGACATATTCGCCGTAGCGCCAATAAGTCAGGTTGTGCCGGCTTTCCGCGCCCGGCCGCGCGTGGTTGGAGATTTCGTAGGCCGGAAGCCCGTGCGCCGCGGTCACCTCCTGCGTCAGCGCGTAGAGGTCGGCGGCATGGTCGTTGTCGGGCAGGACGAATTTTCGCGCTGAGTGGAGTGCATGGAACGGCGTGCCCTCCTCGATCGTGAGCTGATAGAGCGACAGGTGGTCGGCGGCATGCCCGATCGCTTCCTCAAGCTCTAAAGCCCAAGCCTCCGGCGTCTGGCCGGGCCGCGCATAGATCAGGTCGAAGGAGAGCCGCGGAAAGATTTCCCGCGCCAGCCCGATGGCGTGCAGCGCCTCCTCGACATTGTGCAGCCGGCCGAGGAAGCGCAGGTCCTTGTCGTTCAGCGCCTGCACGCCGAGCGAGACACGGTTGACGCCGGCCGCCCGATAACCGCGGAAGCGCTCCGCCTCGACCGAGGACGGGTTGGCCTCCAGCGTCACCTCGATCCCGGCAGGCACCGTCCAGTTCTTCGCTACGGCTTCCAGAACCGCTGACACCGTTTCCGGCTTCATCAGCGACGGCGTGCCGCCGCCGAGGAAGATGCTGGTCACCTCGCGCGGCCCGGTGCGGGCGCGCATCGTCTTGAGCTCCGTCTCGAAGGCCCGCGCAAAACGCTCCTGGTCGACCGGCTGGTGGCGAACGTGGCTGTTGAAGTCGCAGTAAGGGCATTTGGCCGCGCAGAACGGCCAATGGATATAGACGCCGAAGCCGGGGCTGCGGTCGAGCGGCATGGTCTGGCCTGTTCCGATCATTTTGACCTGAGCCGCGCCAGATCCAGCCGCGCCAAATCCAAGCGGGCCTGGGCAAACTTCTGGAAGGCGCGGGCGCGGTGCGACAGGGCTGTTGCCTGGCCGGGCTTCCAGCCATGCTTTTGCTCGGCGCTCATCTCGCCAAAAGTCTTGGCGAAGCCGTTGGGCAGGAACACCGGATCGTAGCCGAAGCCGAGCGTGCCGCGCGGCGGCCAGACCAGCGTGCCTTCGGCCTCGCCGCGGTAATATTCGGCCTCGCCATCGGGAAAGGCGAGGCAGATGACGGCGACGAAACGGCCGGTGCGCTGCGCCGGCTCGGTCGCGCCGACCTCCTGCAGCGCCACTTCGGTGCGCTGCATGGCCATGCCGAAATCGCGTGTGCCGTCCGCCGTCTCGGCCCAGTTGGCGGTGTAGACGCCGGGCGCCCCGTCGAGCGCGTCGACGCAGAGCCCCGAATCGTCCGACAGCGCCGGCAGGCCGGTGGCCTTGGCGGCGGCATAGGCCTTGATATAGGCATTCTCCTCGAAGGTCGTGCCGGTCTCGTCCGGTTCCGGCAGGCCGTAATCCTTGGCCGACTTCGCCTCGAAGCCGAACGGGGCCATCAAGTCGGCGAATTCGCGCAGCTTGCCTTCATTGTGGCTGGCGACGACGATCTTTTGTCCGTTCAAAGAATGCATTCAGAGACCCCAGATCCTTGGTTCGGCGAACTCGATCGAATTGCCCGAAGGGTCGCGGATATAGATCGAATGTCCGCCCTGCGGCCACTCGAAATCGCTTTCGATGGCGATGTTCTTGGCCGCCAAATGCTTGCGCCATTGGGCGATCTCGGCCGCAGTCGCGGTGAAGCAAAGATGCCCTTCGCCGACCGTGCCGTGCGGCGGCACCTTCAGCCTGGCGTCGGGCGCCGGCGGAATTTTCGTCGCCTCGGCATTGAAGATGAGCAGCACGCCGTTGCCGCAGCGGAAGAAGACGTGGCGACCTTCGACCTTGCCCAGCGGATCCAGGCCGAGGATGTCGCGGTAGAAGGCTTCGGCAGCGGTTAGATCTGTGACGTAGAGCGCTGATTCCAGAATCGCGGAGGGAGTCACGAAGCACCCCCCTCTGCCCTGTCGGGCAGATGGCCGGCAGGCCAGAGGGGGATGCGAAGGATCGTCGACCTCATCGGTGACCCTACGCCACCGCCATCTGCTGCAGGCTCACCAGCCGCGAAATACCCTTTTTGGCCAGCCCCATCAGCGCCGAAAACTGCTCTTCGGAGAAGGGCTCGCCTTCCGCAGTACCCTGGATCTCGACGATGCCGCCCTTGCCGGTCATGACGAAATTGGCGTCGGTGCCGGCCGAGGAATCCTCAAGATAATCGAGATCGATGACCGGCTGTCCGTCATGGATGCCGCAGGAGATCGCCGCGACATGGTCCTTGAGAACCTTGGAAACGCTGGCCATCTGGCGCGCTTCCATCCAGCGCAGGCAATCGTATAGCGCCACCCAGCCGCCGGTGATCGAGGCGGTGCGGGTGCCGCCGTCGGCCTGGATAACGTCGCAGTCGACGGTGATCTGCTGTTCGCCTAGCGCCTGCAGGTCGACAACGGCGCGCAACGAACGACCGATCAGCCGCTGGATCTCCAGCGTCCGGCCGCCCTGCTTGCCGGCGGAAGCCTCGCGGCGCATCCGCTCGCCCGTCGAGCGCGGCAGCATGCCGTATTCGGCCGTAACCCAGCCCTTGCCGGAATTGCGCATCCAGGCCGGCACCTTTTCCTCTAGGCTCGCCGTGCACAGCACATGCGTGTCGCCGAATTTCACCAGGCACGAGCCTTCGGCATGCTTGGAGACGCCGCGCTCGAAGGAGATGGCGCGCATTTCGTCGGGCTGGCGTTTGGAGGGGCGCATTCGGCCTTCTTTCCTATGGTTTTGGATTCGTCGGCGGCTTGTAGACGCATGCGGCGGATGGCGCAAAGGAAAAGGGCGCCAAGGAAACGGGGCGCCAAGGAAACGGCGCTAGCGAAAATGGCCCGGGTTGCGCCAGGGAGCCTTAAGTCTATATCTTTCGATAGGAGGTTTTTCGCTGGAATGAACAAGGCAGTCGATCCCGCATCGCAGCCGCCCGTGCTTCAGTCGCTCGACATGCGCTCGCGCGACATCTTCCGGCGGATTGTCGATTCCTATCTGCGCGACGGCGAGCCGGTCGGCTCGCGCAGCCTGTCGCGCATCCTGCCGTCGTCGCTGTCACCGGCCACCATCCGCAACGTGATGAGCGACCTCGAGCATCTGGGGCTGATCTACGCGCCGCACATCTCGGCCGGCCGCCTGCCGACCCAGACCGGCCTGCGCTTCTTCGTCGATGCCTTCATGGAGCTCGGCGATCTGTCGGACGACGAGCGTCGCGTCATCGAGGCGCAGGTGCGTGCCTCGGGCTCGGGCGCCACGCTGGAGCATATGCTGACCGAGGCCAGCCAGATGCTCTCCGGCATGTCGCGCGGCGCCGGCCTGGTGCTCGCCGCCAAGAATGAGGTGGCTCTGAAGCACATCGAGTTCATTCAGTTGGAACCCACCAAGGCGCTCGCCGTCCTGGTGTCGCAGAGCGGCGATGTCGAGAACCGCGTTGTCGACCTGCCGGCCGGTATCACCGTCTCGCAGCTGCACGAGGCCTCGAACTTCCTCAACGCCCATATCCGCGGCCGCACGCTGGCCGAGGCCCGGGTCGAGATCGCGCGCATCAAAGACGAGACCAGGGCGGCTCTCGACACGCTGTCGCAGGAGCTGGTCGAGAAGGGCCTCGCGGTCTGGGCCGGCGCCGAAAGCGGCCTGCCGGCGCGCCTCATCGTGCGCGGCCGCGCCAATCTTCTGGAAAACGTCACCGCCCAGGCCGATCTCGAATTGCTGCGCCATCTGTTCGAGGATCTGGAAACGCAGGACGGACTGCTGCAGCTCCTCGACCTCGCCGAGGAAGGTCCGGGCGTGCGCATCTTCATCGGCTCGGAGAACAAGTTGTTTTCGCTGTCCGGTTCGTCGCTCGTGGTCGCGCCCTATCGCGACAAGGATGCGCGCGTCGTCGGCGCGCTCGGCGTCATCGGCCCGACGCGATTGAACTATGCCCGCATCGTCCCGATGGTCGACTATACGGCCCAGTTGATTTCGCGCATGCTGAGATAGGCAAGCGGGAAACGTCGCAAGGAGGGTGGAAATGGCGCTGGAATCGTTCAAGGCCCAGATCAGCCTGCTGCTCGAGGAGATGGTGAACCAGCCGGAAGACGATCACGAGATCCAGGAGCTACTGCGCGAGAAGCTCAGGGAAATGCGCGCCATGGGCCTGCCGCTGCCGGCCGATCTGGTCGCGCTGGAAAAGCAGCTCGACGACGATCTGGATATCGAAGAGAGCTGAACTGCCGGCGCTTTCCGTCAAAATTTGCATGCCCGGCTTCTCTTTTGGAGAGCCTGCCCGATATTCGCTGTCTGGTTGCTGATGCACGTTGGCGAATAACGGAGAACAGCATGATACGGATTGCCGGCCTTGCCGCCCTCGCCTTGCTCCTGGCCTCCGGCGCCGTCGCGCAACAGGCCGATCAGCCCTTGCTCACCGGCAAGAAGGCCTTCGGTGACTGGAAGGCCGACCGGCCCGGCGTGCGGCGCCTCATCAGGCCCGACGATCTCCCGAAGCCGAATGTCGCCGAATCCGCCTCGAACGGAGGCGGTGTCACCGATCGCCCCGAGGATGCCAAGCCAGCCCTTCCACCCGGCTTTTCGGCCGAGCTGGTGGCTTCGGGCATCAGCAGCCCGCGTGTCGTGCGCACGGCGCCGAACGGCGATCTCTTCGTCGCCGACAGCAGGGCGAACCAGGTCCGCGTCTATCGACTGGCCGAAGGCAGCGCCAAGCCGGCCGAGAAGTCGGTCTTTGCCAAAGGCCTGACCCGGCCCTACGGCATCGCCTTCTATCCGCCGGGCGACAAGCCGCAATGGGTCTATGTCGCCAACAGCAACAGCGTCGTCCGCTTTGCCTATCGCGACGGCGACCTCAAAGCTTCCGGCGAGCCGGAAACGATCGTCTCGGACATCCCGTCGAGCCATCACTGGACGCGCGACATCGCTTTTTCGCCCGACGGCAAAACGCTCTATCTCTCGGTCGGCTCGGGCTCGAATACCGCAGAGGGCATTGGAGCGAGGCCGAAGGGCGGCGTCGAAGAATGGGCGAGATCGGCACCGCTCGGCGCTACCTGGGGCGCGGAGGAAGGCCGAGCGGATGTGCTCGCTTTCGATCCTGACGGCAAGAACCGCAGGATGGTCGCCACCGGCCTGCGCAACTGCTCGGGCATGACGGTGCAGCCGGCTACGGGCGCGCTCTGGTGCGTCGTCAACGAACGCGACGAGCTCGGCGACAACGTGCCTTTCGAATATGCGACCGCCGTCAAGGAGGGAGCCTTCTATGGCTGGCCCTGGTACTATATCGGCGACAACGAGGATCCGCGCCACAAAGGCGCGCGGCCCGATCTCGCCGGCAAGGTCACGGTGCCGGACGTGCTGATCCAGGCACATTCGGCGCCGCTCAACATCGCCTTTTATGAGGGCGGCAACTTCCCGGCCGACTACAAGGGCGACGCCTTCGTCACCCTGCACGGCTCGTGGAACCGCAATGTCCGCACCGGCTACAAGGTGGTGCGGCTGAAGTTCAAGGACGGCAAGCCGACCGGCGAATATGAGGATTTCGCCACCGGCTTCGTCATTGCCGACGATGCGGTCTGGGGCCGGCCGGTCGGTGTCGCGGTGGCGAAGGATGGTTCGCTGATCCTGACCGAGGACGGCAACGGCACGATATGGCGCGTCACCTACGGCGACGGCCGGTCCTGAAGCGGCGCTGGTGCAACCGAATCCGGCCGCAAGGCAATTAACGCCGCCCCGACGCCGTGGTAAAAGGCCGCCGCTCTGGATCCCGATCTCGGGATAGCGCTGGGTTCAAGCCATGACACTGACAGGATTTCTCGCCTACAGCGCCGCCCTCGGCGTCGCCGCCGCCATTCCGGGCCCCGGCGTGACGGCGCTTGTTGCCCGCGCGCTCGGCTCCGGCTTCCGTTCGTCGCTCGCTATGTCGTTCGGTCTCATGCTCGGCGACATTACCTACCTCACTGCCGTCGTGCTCGGCCTCGCCTTCGTCGCCCAGACCTTCGGCATGGTCTTCCTCGCCATCAAATGGGCGGGGGTCGCTTATCTCGCCTTCCTTGCCTGGCGCTTCTGGACGAGCGGCATCTCGCCCGAGACGGTCGAGGCGCGCAAGGGCAGAAGCGGCCTGGCGTCGAGCTTCATCGCCGGGCTGACGGTGACGCTCGGCAACCCGAAGACGATGATCTTCTATCTCGCCATCACGCCGACCATCGTCGACCTGAAGACGATCACGCCGGCCGACTACGGCATCCTTGTCGCGCTGACCGTTGTCGTCCTGTTCGTGGTGCTGGTCCCCTATCTGGCGCTGGCTGCCAAGGCGCGCTGGTTCCTGAGATCGCCGCGCGCGCTCAAGGTGCTGAACCGCACCGCCGCCGGCTTCATGATGGGAGCGGCAGCCGCCATCGCGGCCCGTCAATAGGCCGCATTCTCAACCGGCCCCCGTTTCGGGGAAAGCGTCCCCAAAACGGGCCGATCCAAAAAATGCATTTCCGGCGCGGGGAGGTTTTCAGCAGCCGCCCCACTCGGATATTTTCGGCGGGCAGCCTATCTTGCGCGGCTGAAAGCCTTATTCTGTATGCCTATGCCTTTGCCTTGGGAGCGAAACCAATGAACAAGCCCGTCACCTCCGCGCGCGTCCCCGGCCGCGGCCGCATCTTCAACTCGATCACCGAGACGATTGGAGACACGCCGCTGGTGCGGCTGGATAAGTTCGCCAAGGAGAAGGGCGTCGTCGCCAACCTGCTGGCTAAGCTTGAATTCTTCAACCCGATCGCCTCGGTCAAGGACCGCATCGGCGTCTCGATGATCGAGGCGCTGGAGGAGGCCGGCAAGATCGCGCCGGGCAAGACCACGCTGATCGAACCGACCTCCGGCAACACCGGCATCGCGCTGGCCTTCGCCGCCGCCGCCAAGGGTTACAAGCTGATCCTCACCATGCCGGAGACAATGTCGGTCGAACGTCGCAAGATGCTGGCGCTGCTCGGTGCCGAATTGGTGCTCACCGAAGGCCCGAAAGGCATGAAGGGCGCCATCGCCAAGGCCGACGAGCTTGCCGCCACGCTGCCCAACGCCATCATCCCGCAGCAGTTCGAGAATCCGGCCAATCCGGAAATCCACCGCCGCACCACGGCGGAGGAGGTCTGGAACGACACCAATGGCGAGGTCGACATCTTCGTGGCCGGCATCGGCACCGGCGGCACGATCACCGGCGTCGGCCAGGTGCTGAAGAAGCGCAAGCCTTCGCTGCATGTCGTGGCGGTCGAGCCGGAAGCCTCGCCGGTGCTCTCCGGCGGCCAGCCCGGCCCGCACAAGATTCAAGGCATCGGCGCCGGCTTCGCGCCCAAGATCCTCGACACCACGATCTATGACGAGATCGTCAGGGTCTCGAACGAGGATTCGGTCGCCAATGCGCGCCTCGTCGCCCGCCTCGAAGGCGTGCCGGTCGGCATCTCGTCGGGTGCCGCGCTGCAGGCGGCGATCGTCGTCGGCTCGCGGCCGGAAAACAAGGACAAGAACCTCGTCGTCGTCATCCCGTCCTTCGCCGAGCGCTATCTCTCGACGATCCTGTTCGACGGGCTGGGGGCGTAGGCGCTCATACCTCGAAGAATGGCCGGGAAATGCCACGGTCCAGAATGGATACCACCTGTCTTATCCGAGATTAACGGAGCCGCTGTTCCTCCTCCGCAGAAAGATCCGCAACGCTTGTGACGTGGAGACGTCAAGGCATGGATCCTCGGGTCTGCGCGCGTCGCGCAGCTCGTTGCTCGCACGTGGATGACCAAGTCGGGAACGCCACAGCCAATCTCAAGAGCTTGCGAACAAGCGGCACTCCCGGGATGATGCAAGCTGGATCGCTCAAAAAGCGTCTGTGGCAAGCGGACGCCCGGCTTGAGGAAGGCGCCGCTTCCGGTTCAAATCGCCGCCGGCCTCGAATCGGCCGGCGGGAGGATTTTATGTACAAGCTTTACACGCGTCCCGGCAGCGGCGGCTTCGTCGTCGAGGCGGCCTTGGCTATGGCCGGCGCGCCTTTCCGGCAGATCGACGTGCCGAAGAAGGATCCGCCCGATCCGGCTTTCCTCGCCATCAGCCCGCTGAACCAGGTGCCGGCGCTGACATTGCCCGACGGCCGGTCGATGACCGAATCGGCGGCGATCTGCATCCTGCTCGCCGAGCGTCATCCAGAAGCGCATCTGGCGCCGCAAGCGGGCTCGCCGGCGCGCGCCGATTTCCTGCGCTGGATGGCCTTCATGTCGTCGGCGCTCTATCCCGCGATCCTGAGGCTCTATTACCCCCACCGCTACACGGCCGACGCCGATAGCGTGCAGGTGGTCAAGGAGGCGGCTATTGCCGAAATGGATCGCGGCTTTGCCATTCTCGATAGCGCGCTCGCCGGCCGTGAGTGGCTGGCCGGTGAGGAACTTTCGCTGGTCGACATCTATCTCGTGATGCTGGTGGCCTGGCATCCCGACACCAAGAGCGCTCGCGTGGCCTGGCCGAACATCGAACGGCTGTGGGGCAAGTTGCGCCAGCATGCGATCATGCGGAAACTGAACCTTTCTCATGAGATGTGGCCGCAGGACTAGTTGCTGGAACCGCCGTCTCGCCTCAGTTGCGGACCAGCTTCCCCCGCTCGGCCTGCAGGAAATGGCGCAAGGCCGGATCGCGCTCGAGGCCGATCGCCCGGTCGTAAGCCTCGGCGGCCTCGGCCGTCCTGCCGAGCCTGGCTAAGAGCTCGGCCCGCGCCGCCCAATAAGGCTGGTACTCGCCAACCCGCTTGTCGCCGCCGATCTCGTCGAGCGCGGCAAGACCCTCGGCTGCGCCCTCGGCTTCGGCGATCGCGACAGCGCGGTTGATCGCCACCACCGGCGAGCCGGCAATCGCCATCAGCGCGTCGTAAAGCTGGCGGATCGCGGCCCAGTCGGTGCGGCCGCTCCGCCGCCTTGCTGTGTGCGCCGACTGGACCGCAGCCTCCAATTGGTAGCGGCCGATGGTTCCCCTGATCGCGGCGCGCCTGAGCAGCGCTTCCGCCTCGTCGATCGGCTTGTCGTCCCAAAGCGCCACGTCCTGCTCAGCCAGCGGCACGAAGTCGCCGTCGGGACTGCGCCGCGCCGTGCGCCGCGCTTCGGCGAAAAGCATCAGCGCCAGGAGCCCGAGCGTTTCCGGCTCGTCCGGGATCAGCGACGCGACCAGCCGGCCGAGCCAGATGCCTTCCGTGGCCAGGTTGCGCCGGCGCGTCTCGGTGCCGGCCGGATCCGACCAGCCCTCGGCGAAGGTGGCGTAAATCGCTTCCAGCACCGCCTCGAGCCGCTCGCCGAGCTCGGCCCGCTCCGGTACCCGGAAGGGGATGGCGGCCTCGCGGATGCGGCTCTTGGCGCGCACCAGGCGCTGGCCCATCGTCGTCGGCGAGACCAGAAAGGCCGAGGCGATGGTTGCGGCGTCGAAGCCAAGCACGGTCTGCAGGATCAGCGGCGCGCGTACGCTGGCCTCGATCGCCGGATGTGCGCAGGCAAACATCAGCCTCAGCCGCTCGTCGGGCAAATCCTCGTGCGTCATGCGCGCCTCCGCCTCTTCGGCAATCAGCTGCAGGTGGCCGCGGGCCGCCTCGCCGGTCAGCCGCCGCCGCACGGCGTCGACGTCGCGGCGGCGCGCCACCGCCAGCAGCCAGGCCTCCGGCTTTTCGGGCACGCCGCTCTTCGGCCAGCGCTCCAGTGCGGCGGCGAACGCGTCGGCCAACGCGTCCTCGGCGCCGGCAACGTCGCGCATGCGAGCAGCGAGATAGGCAACCAGCTTGCCGTAGCTCTGCCGGGCGGCCGCCTCGGCCGCCGCCCGCGCCGTCTCCGGGCGCTTGTCCATATTGCTAGGACCGGTAGTCGGTCATTTCCCAGATCGGCCGCACCTCGACCGTGCCGGTGCTGGCTGCCGGGCAGCGCGCGCCCCATTCCATCGCGGTGTCGATGTCGGTCGCTTCGATCATGTAGAAGCCGGCAAGCTGTTCCTTTGTGTCGGCATAGGGACCGTCGAGCACATTGGTCTTGCCGTCGGCGAGCCGTATCGAAGTGGCCGCCTGGGTCGGACGCAGCCTTTCGCCGGCGAGGTACGCGCCGGATCTCTTCAAGGCTTCGGTATAGGCACCGTAGGCGGCAAGCGTCTGTTCGGTCTTGTCGCGCGGCGCATTCGCCATTGCCGCTTCGTCATTGTAGATCAAAAGCATGTATCGCATGGTCTTCTCCGTTTTCTCGAAGGCCGCGTCGTCGCGGGCCGACCTATGTCGTGCGGCCACGGCCGATTTCGACAGGCGCCGCGAAAATCTTTCGCCTCCAAAGCAATCGAGCGCAAGCCGGCGCTTTCGCCACCCCTCGATCGTTCGTCTAATGGCTGCAATTGCGGGTTGGCATTTGGCGTCTCCTGTCTAAACTCCCAGCTTCGCGCCGGCAGAGGCGGCGCGGCGCGACCATCAGGAGGAGGAAACAAAATGCTCGATTTCAGGACGAAATTTGTTGCCGCCGGCGCTTTGGCATTGTCGCTCGGCCTCGGCGCCATGTCGGCCGGGGCACAGGAATTCATCACCGTGCTGACCGGCGGCACGTCGGGCGTCTACTATCCCCTCGGCGTCGCGCTGTCGGAAATCTACGGCAAGGGCATCGAAGGCGCCCGCACCCAGGTGCAGGCAACCAAGGCATCGGTCGAGAACCTCAACCTGCTGCAGCAGGGCAAGGGCGAGATCGCCTTCGCGCTCGGCGATTCCGTCAAGCTCGCCGCCGAAGGCAACACCGAAGCCGGCTTCCCCGGCAAGCTCGACAAGCTGCGCGGCATCGCCGCCATCTATCCGAACTATATTCAGATCGTCGCCAGCAAGGAGTCCGGCATCAAGACCCTCGCCGACCTCAAGGGCAAGAGCCTGTCGGTCGGCGCGCCCGCCTCCGGCACCGAGCTCAACGCCCGAGCCATCTTCGCCGCCGCCGGGCTGAAATATGAGGATCTTGGACGGGTCGAGTACCTGCCATTCGCCGAGTCGGTCGAGTTGATCAAGAACCGGCAGCTCGACGCCACGCTGCAATCGGCGGGCCTGGGCGTCGCCTCGATCCGCGATCTCGCAACTTCGGTGCCGATCAACGTCGTCGCCGTGCCGGCCGAGGACGTCGCCAAGATCGGCTCGCCCTATCTTTCGGTGATCATTCCCAAGGGCACCTATGAGGGCCAGACCGAGGATGTCGCCACCGCCGCGGTCGGCAATTTCCTTGTCACCCGGGCCGATGTTTCCGACGAGACCGCCTATCAGATGACCAAGCTGATGTTCGAGCATCTCGACCAGCTCGCCGCCGCCCATGCCGCCGCCAAGGCGATCGATCCGGCCAAGGCGCTGGACGGCATGCCGGTGCCGCTGCATCCCGGCGCGGAGAAATATTACAAGGAAAAAGGGCTGATCAAGTAAGCGAGGATGGCGCGGCAGTCTGCTATGGAGCGCGTCGGATGAGCAAAGCAACGTCTGGAACAACGACCGACGGCAATTCGACCACTTTTCATCTCCCTGTCGCCGAAGAACAGGTCGAAGGCCTGCCGCCGGGCTTCGGCGGCGGCATCGCCGGCAAGGCGGCCTTCCTGATTGCCGTCGCCTTCTCCGTTTTCCAGATCTACATCGCCGCCTATGGCAGCCTGCCCAGCCAGGTGGTGCGCGCCATGCATGTCGGCTTCCTGCTGCTGCTCGGCTTCGGCCTGATCGCCAACCTGCGCGCCACCGGCGTAGCGGCGAAGGCCGCGTTCTGGACGCTCGGCGCGCTCGGCTTCGGCACCGGCCTCTACAACTGGGTCTTCTACGCCGACCTCATCCGCCGCTCCGGCTTCCTCACCACGCCGGACCTGATCGTCGGCACGCTGCTGGTGGTGCTCGTCTTCGAAGCGGCGAGGCGGCTGATGGGACTGCCGCTCGCGGTGATCGCCTTCATCTTCCTCGCCTATTGCTTCGTCGGCAATCACCTGCCGCCGCCCTTCATCCATCGCGGCTACGATTTCGCCCAGCTCGTCGACACCTTCGCCTTCGGCACCGAAGGCATATACGGCACGCCGGTCTATGTGTCGGCGGCTTACATCTTCATCTTCGTCGTCTTCGCCGCCTTCCTCGAACGCGCCGGCATGATCGCGCTGTTCAACGATTTCGCGCTTGGCCTGGTCGGCTCCTGGCGCGGCGGTCCGGCCCAGGTCTGCGTGCTCTCCTCGGCGTTGATGGGCACCATCTCCGGTTCGGGCGTCGCCAATGTCGTGGCGAGCGGCCAGTTCACCATTCCGCTGATGAAGCGCTTCGGCTTCCGCTCGGCCTTCGCCGGCGCCGTCGAGGCAACGTCCTCGATGGGCGGCCAGATCATGCCGCCGGTGATGGGCGCGGTCGCCTTCATCATGGCCGAGACGCTGAACGTCCCTTACGCCGAGGTGGTGAAGGCGGCGATCATTCCGGCGTTGCTCTATTTCGGCGCCTGTTTCTGGCAGGTGCATCTGGAGGCGGGCAAGGCCGGCCTGCACGGCATGGCCAAGGCTGAGCTGCCCAATCCCTGGGATGCGGTGCGGCAGCACTGGCCGCTCGTGCTGCCGCTTGCCGTGCTGGTTTACCTGCTCTTCGCCGGCTATACGCCGATCTTCGCCGGCACCATGGGCCTGGCGCTGACCATCGTGCTGATCCTCGGCACGCCGCTGGCGGCGCTGATCGGACCGTTCGCCTTCCGCGTCGTCTTCTGGCTGGCGCTCGGCCTTGCCGCCGCCTCCTTCATGCGCTTCGGCGTCAACATCCTCGGCCTCGTCATCGCGGCGCTCATTGTCGCCTGCGTAACTTTCAAGGGCGGTCGCGAGACGCTGCGCATCTGCGTCGACTCGCTTGCCGAAGGGGCGAAGAACGCGCTGCCTGTCGGCATCGCCTGCGCCATCGTCGGCATCGTCATCGGCACGCTGACGCTGACTGGCATCGCTTCGACCTTCATCGGCTGGATCATCTCCATCGGCGAGAACAATCTGTTCCTGTCGCTGCTGCTCACCATGCTCACCTGCCTGGTGCTCGGCATGGGCATCCCCACCATCCCCAACTACATCATCACCTCCTCGCTCGCCGGCCCGGCGCTGCTGTCGCTCGGCGTGCCGCTCATCGTCAGCCACATGTTCGTCTTCTATTTCGGCATCATGGCTGATCTCACCCCACCGGTGGCGCTCGCCGCTTTCGCCGCGGCGCCCATGGCCAGGGAAAGCGGGCTGAAGATCGGCATTCAGGCGACCAAGCTCGCCATCGCCGGCTTCGTCGTGCCGTTCATGGCCGTCTACACGCCGGCGCTGATGCTGCAGGATGCAGGCCCGATCGCGGCTTCGTTCGGCTATCCGGTCGAGGTCGCCTACGTCGTCGCCAAAGCCTGCATGGGCATCGTGCTCTGGGGCGCCGCCGCCGTCGGCTTCCTCGCTCGCCGCATGGCCTGGTGGGAGCGCTTGGTCGCCTTCGCCGCCGGCGTGCTGCTGGTGGCGGCGCTGCCGCTCACCGACGAAAGCGGCTGGGCGCTGGCGCTGCTCTGGATCGGCTGGCACCGCTGGCGCGCGCGCCAGGCATCCGCGGCCGGCCCTGCATGAGCCTGTGCATCCTCGCAGCCGGCAAGTCGGTGACGCTTGCCGTTGCCGCCTTTACCTTGTCCTGGACGCATTCGGTGGAACGGACGCGCTGGCAAGAGGACTGGAAGGTGACGCCGGCAGGTCTGCGCGTCGTCGAAGCGCGCGTCAAGGGCTCCGGCGCCGGCATGGAGCCGCCGGAAGGTTCGGTGCTGCGGGACGGATGGTGGGTCTATGCTCCCAGGGTCCGATCACAGCCGCGTCTGGTGCTCGCCGCATCCGGCGCAACCGGGGAAGGCTGGACCTTGTGCACGGTCACGAGTTGCCTGGAACTTGGCGGGACGGCCGGGGATTCGGTCGTGCTCGAAGCCTGCGCGGGTTCGAGCCAGCCGCGATAAAATCCGCGTCGCGATCGGCACGAGCCTGGACTTGGTGCCGCCTCGTCCTTTGCAATAGGCCTCGGCCTTGGCGAGCGAGCGGCCGGCGACGAGCAAGGTCAGACGCGGCTCGCTCTCCAGCAACTGCACGATGCGTCCGCCGAAGGTGCCGTAACCGCGGACAATCAGAAGCTTCATCCGACCCTCCGATCTCAACTGATCAGCCGCTGTCGCAGCTCGGCGGAGGGGATCTCGCAGCTGTGTTTGCGGCCGAACAGCGCACAGCGGTTCTTGGCGATGCGGTCGTACAGCCAGTCGCGCAGCGGCCGCGGCAGGACGAGCAGCAATCTCGCGGCGCGCCACGGCCAGCCGAGCGCCGCCATGACGGCGACGAAACTGTCGAGCTTCGTGAAGGCGGCGCCGTCGATGATGGCGAGGTTGCTGTCGTAATCCTCGGTCGGCAGGCCGTGCTCACGAAACAGCGCCTCGCCGAGCGGCGATTGCGCGGTGGCCAAGCGGAAGCGTTTCTTGCGGTCGATCTTGAGGACGATCTGGACGAAGCCCGAGCAGAACACACAGACGCCGTCGAACACGAGCAGCGGCTGGCGGGCATCGTAAGCTTGGCCTGGGAGAAGGGGACGTTTCTGTTCGGACAGGTCGGTCATGTCGGCCCCGGCTGCTTGTGCCCCTAGGCACTAAGCTAGGGGGACACTAAGCCAGCCGGCGGCGGCGTCAAAGTCGCGGCGTTGTCGCACGCCTGCCGTCGATGACGGCGGGGCGCTCGTCACGATAGGTCGTGGCGCGGGTGTCGGCGACCGGCTTGCAGATCCGGCTGTTGTGGCGGCTGTCGAGCATCGTGGTCAGTGCGTGCCGATGCCGAGCGAGTTGCCGCGGCGTGCGCAGGCCGGGCCCGGGCCGCGCATGTAATAGCGCTCGGGCCGATAGGTCGGCGCGACGAATTCGCGGATGGCGGCGGCATAGCCGGCGATGTGGTTCCAGAAGTTCATTTTCCCTGTCCCTGTCCCGTTTTCGGATGTCCCTTCCGAATTGCGGGGATCATAGCCTCGAGGCGTGAATAGTCGGTGAACGCCATGTTAATTTCTGGTCCGAAACGCGTTGCATCGTGGCCGGAATGCGGCTGATTCGCGGTCTTTCCACGCCTTTTGTCGCGTTTCCGGCTCGTGTGACTTTTGCATCACATATGTTTCGTCTCTATGTCGCTTGGGCGCGCTTCTGTTTCACGCATCGAAGGTGGCTTGAAATTTCCGTGCGGCGTCGTCCGCCGGCAGGAACCTGCCCTGCGCGGTGACGTTGATCGATCAAGGCCGGGGCCGAACCCGGCCGCGTTGGCGGCGGACCGGCCGCACAACTTCCGGACAACACCAGACATGGAAGGCAACCGCCATGGGTTTCTTTTCGAAGGACATCAAGACGCTGGACGACCTCTTCGTCCACACGCTGCGCGACATCTATTATGCCGAAAAACAGATCGAGAAATCGCTGCCGAAGATGATCGACAAGGCGACGGATTCGCAATTGAAAGCCGGTTTCGAGAAGCATCTCGCGCAGACCAAGGGCCACATCGAACGGGTCGAGCAGGTATTCGAGCTGCATGGCGTCAAGGCCAAGACCGTCAACTGCCCCGCCATCGACGGCATCCTCGAGGAGGCTGACGACGTGAGCGGCGACGTGGAGGACAAGGAGGTCCTCGATGCCGCACTGATCGCCTCGGCTCAGGCCGTCGAGCATTACGAGATAACGCGCTACGGCACGCTGATCGCCTGGGCCAAGCAGCTCGGCCGCAGCGACTGCGCCAATGTGCTGGCCAAGAACCTCAAGGAAGAAGAGGCGACAGATCGCAAGCTCACCGAGATCGCGGAAAGCAAGGTCAACCTCCAGGCTGCCGAATAGCTAGTTGTGAGCCCGAAAGGCCGGCGGACAGCCGCCGGCCTTTCGCCTGCCCGGAACCGAAGCGGAGCCTTGGCCGTTGCGATGGCACCCGCCTGCCAGGGAGGTCGCCGTGGCGTCTACGTCCAGGCGCAGATCCGCATAGGAGCACGATGTCATGGCCGGCCTCGAGCAATACCACGCCAAGCGCGATTTCCGGAAAACCTCGGAGCCGGCCGGCCAGCTCGCGCCCGGCAAGAAGACCGACGCCGGCGGCATCTTCGTTGTCCAGAAGCATGCCGCGACGCGGCTCCACTATGACTTTCGGCTCGAGCATGATGGCGTGTTGTGGAGCTGGGCGGTCACGCGCGGACCGAGTCTCGACCCGCACGAGAGGCGGCTGGCGGTGCATGTCGAGGACCACCCGATCGACTATGCGTCTTTCGAGGGCACCATTCCGAAGGGCGAATATGGCGGCGGTTCCGTCCTCGTCTGGGACGAAGGCCGGTGGATCCCCGACGGCGACCCGGCCAAGGGCATGAAGAAGGGCCATATCGACTTCGAGCTCGAAGGCCAGAAGCTCAACGGCCGCTGGCATCTGGTCAGGCTGAAGCCGCGCCCGCGCGAAAAGCGCGACAACTGGCTGCTGATCAAATCCGATGACGCCGCCGCCCGCCCTGGTGAAGACATACTTGTAGAGGCGCCGCAATCGGTAAAGTCGGGCTTGACCATCGAGGAGATCGGCGAGGGCAAGACGGCCAAGGGCGCCAAACCAAGGGTCTGGCATTCCAACAAGCCGGCTGCAGGCAAGGCAAAATCCCCACGCCTCGAATTCGTCGAGCCGCAGCTGGCGACGCTCGAAAAGACTGCGCCTTCCGGCGAGGAATGGGTGCATGAGGTGAAGTTCGACGGCTACCGCATGCAGGCGCAGATCGCCGGCAGCGATGTCCGGCTGCTGACCCGCACCGGCCTTGACTGGACGAAGAAGTTCGAAGGTCCGGTCGTGGCCGAGCTTGCCGGACTGAAATGCCGCGACGCCATCATCGACGGCGAGATCGTCGTGTTGGCCGACAGCGGCGTGTCCTCCTTCGCCATGCTGCAGGCGGATCTCTCGGCCGGCCGCACCGACCGCTTCATCTACTACGTCTTCGACCTGATGCGGCTCAATGGCGAGGACCTTCGCCGCGAGCCGCTGGTCGAGCGCAAGCAGGCGCTGGCCGAACTGCTCGGCGAGCGGTCGGAGCAATCCGCCGTCCGCTTCAGCGATCATTTTGCGGAACCAGGCAGCGTCATGCTGCAGCATGTCTGCCGCATGGGTCTCGAAGGCGTGGTGTCGAAACGTGCCGACGCGCCCTATCGCAGCGGCCGCGGCCTCACCTGGATCAAGTCGAAGTGCACGCTGCGCCAGGAATTCGTCATCGGCGGCTACTTGCCCTCCGACAAGACCGGGCGCGGCCTGCGCTCGCTGCTGGTCGGCTATCATGAAGGCGGCAAGCTCAACTATGCCGGCCGCGTCGGCACCGGCTTTTCCGGCAAGGTGGCTGCGGACCTTAAGAAAAAACTCGACAGCCTCAGGACGACGAAGTCGCCTTTTTCTGCCGCCGTGCCGAAGGGCAAGGGCCTCGTCTGGGTCAAGCCCGAGCTTGTCGGCGAAGTGGAGTTCCGCAGCTGGACATCCGACCATATAATCCGCCACGCCTCGTTCCAGGGGCTGCGCGAGGACAAGCCGGCGGAGGACGTGGTGCAGGAAAAGCCGAAGCAAGCCGACGGCAAGACAAAAAGCGGAGCAAAGGCGAGCAGCGGCAGGACCGAGACAAAAACCTCGGCCGGAACGGCGAAGACCTCGGTGAAGCTGTCGCATCCCGACAAGCTGCTGTGGCCCGACGAAAAGGTCTCCAAGCAGGATCTCCTCGATCACTACGCCCTGGTCTGGCCGCGAATTGAGCCATTCGTCGTCAACCGGCCGCTCAGCCTTGTGCGGGCGCCCGACGGCATCCATGGCCAGCGCTTCTTCCAAAAACATGCCTCACCGGGCATGAGCGACAAGATCGCCAGGATGAACGATCCGACCGACGGCGAGGAGATCTTGTTCATCAGGGATTTCGACGGGCTTGCAGCCCTTGTCCAATACGGCGTCGCCGAGGTTCATATCTGGGGCTCGACCGTCGACGAACTGGAAAAGCCGGACCAGATCATCTTCGACCTCGATCCGGACGAGGGCATCGGGGTCGAGGCGGTGCGTGCCGCCGCCCTCGATATCCGAGCCAAGCTGAACGACCTGTCGCTGCCGACGCTGGTCAAGACGTCTGGCGGCAAGGGCTATCACGTGCTGGTGCCGCTCAAGCCCTCCGCCGAATGGGACGAGGTGAAGGACTTCGCCCATGATTTCGCCCGCGCCCTGGAGCAGGCCGCGCCCGACCGCTACACGGCGACGCTGTCGAAGAAGGCGCGCACCGGCAAGATCTTCGTCGACTATCTGCGCAACGGTCGCGGCGCGACCACGGTCGCGCCCTATTCCTCGCGCGCCAAGAAGGGCGCGACGGTGTCGATGCCGGTGACCTGGCCGGAGATCGAGAAGGGCCTGCCGCCCAATGCGTTTCCGCTCGGCGACGCCACGACGCTAAAGCAGCTGAAGAAGGCCGATCCGTGGGCGGATTTCTTCAAGCTGGGCAAACCGCTCAAGCGGGCTTAGCCAACAGCCGAGCCGGCCAGTCCGTCACGCCAGAAATACCCTCTCGAACTCCTGCTTGCCCTTCGGCGAGAACACCACGGCGCGGCTGTCCTTGTCGCGCCGCGCCCATTTTTCGACGATGACCTTGTCGAGGATGGCGGCGCCCAGCGCGCCGGCCAGATGCGAGCGCCGCACGCTCCAGTCGAGGCAGGCGCGGCAGATCGGCCGCTTCGCTTTGCTGTCGATCTCGATGCCGAGCGCGGCGAAATGCGAAATGGCTGACGGCGACAGCCTGATCTCGTTCTCCTGGCGCAGCAGCAGCTTCCGGTCGACCAGACGGTCGAGCATCGCCACCGCCTGCTCGCCGGCAAGATGGTCGTAGCACACCCGCGCCACGCGCATGGCCGCGTCGCGCGGGCCGGGTCGCACCCGCTTCGGGCCGACCGCCTCGGCGACGCCGATGATCGCCTCGAGCATGCCCGCCACCTGCGGGCCGGCAAGGCCGTAGTAGCGATGCCGGCCCTGGCTCGCCAGCGTCAGCAACCCGCCGTCCATCAGCTTGGACAGATGCGAGGACGCGGTGGGCAGCGACACGCCGGCTTCAAGCGCCAGCTCCGACGCGGTCAGCGCCGTGCCGCCCATCAGCGCGTTGAGCATGTTGGCGCGGGCCGGGTCGCCGACCAGGCTGGCGATGCGGGCGATATCGGGTCCTTCACGCATAGTTCGATCCTCATCGAAGCATTCCCGTGAGGGAAGCACTATTCTCAGGCGAGCTCAAGGAGCTCGGCAAACGCTGCTGACACCAGAACGTCTAGCACAGCCGGTGAAGCGATGTTTCGACCGTGGTCGAACCGTCGCCGCCAGCAAGCCTACCGACCCAGTAAGCCAATCGACGAGGAGACCGAAATGACCGTCACCTGCTTCATCCGCTACGAGATCGACCCTTTCGGCAAGGCCGCGTTCGAGCAATATGCGCGCGCCTGGGGTCAGGCCATTCCGCGCTGCGGCGCCGAGCTGATCGGCTATTTCGCGCCGCATGAGGGTTCGGCCACGACGGCTTACGCGGCCTACAACATCGAGAACCTCGCGGCCTACGAAGCCTATCGCGCGCGGCTTGCCGCCGACCCGGCCGGCAAGGCAAACTATGAGTTCGCGCGGCGCGAGAAATTCATTCTCAAGGAAGACCGGATCTTCCTGAAACTGGTCTCGGCACCGCATGGCCCGAGGCAGGTCTTTCGCACCGACGTAACGGTCAAAGAAGGGATAGAGGCATGATCGCCGTCATCTTCGAAGTCGAGCCGGCGGAGGGAAAACGTGACGCCTATCTTGGCATCGCCGCCGAGCTCAAGCCCCTGCTCGACGGCATCGATGGCTTCATCTCGGTCGAGCGCTTCCAGAGCCTGACCGATCCGAGGCGCGTGCTCTCGCTGTCCTTCTGGCGCGACGAGGAAGCCGTCAAGGCCTGGCGCAACACCGAGGAGCACCGGCAGGCGCAGAAGGCCGGCCGTGGCGGCATCTTTGCCGGCTATCGTCTGCGCATCGCCCATGTGGTGCGCGATTACGGGCTAAATGAAAGGGCTGAAGCGCCCGAAGACAGCCGCATAGTGAATGGGTGAAACGCGGCTCTCCCTTCCCCTGTGGGCCTGATGCGTAATTGGCCCGCAAGGGGAGCAGGAGGGTCGGCCCTCACGCATTGCCGATCAGCACACCCGCTCCGAACACCAGCGCGCCGCCCAGCACCACCTGGAAGGCGGCGCGCCAGAACGGCGTCTGCATGTAGCGGTTCTGGATGAAGGCGATCGCCCACAGTTCGAAGAACACGACGATCGCGGCAACGATCGTTGCCGTCCAGAAATAGGGAATGAGATAGGGCAGCGCGTGGCCGAGTCCCCCCAGCGTCGTCATGATGCCGACGGTGAGCCCCCGCTTCACCGGCGAGCCGCGCCCCGAAAGTTTGCCGTCGTCGGAAGCCACCTCGGTGAAGCCCATCGAGATGCCGGCGCCGATCGAGGCGGCGAGGCCGACGAGGAAGGTCTGGAAGGTTGCATGGGTGGCGAAGGCGGCGGCGAAGATCGGCGCCAGGGTCGACACCGACCCGTCCATCAGCCCGGCCAGCCCCGGCTGCACATAGGTGAGGATGAACTGGCGCTGCTCGGTTGTCGCTTCCTCCTCCTTCACCTCGCCCGGGACGTGCTCCTGTTCGAGTTCATGCGCGGAGTTCTCGTGGCCGAGTTCCGCCGCCGCCAGCTCGTCGAGCAGCTTCCGGGTCGACGCATCGGTGGTGCGCTTGGCCGCCTCGACATAGAAGCGATAAGCCTGCCGCTCCATGTCCTCGGCCTGACGGCGCACATGCTCGATGCCGAGCGGCCGCACCAGCCAGTCGGGCTTGCGTTCGTAGTAGCCTCGCACATGCTCGCGCCGGATCAGCGGGATGCGCTCGCCGAAGCGCTTGCGGTGAAGCTCGATGAGGGAATCGCGGTGGCCGTCTTCCTCCTCCGCCATGGCCTCGAACACCTTGGCCGATTGTGGAAACTCTTGTGCCAGCCCGTCGGCATAGGCCCGGTAGATGCGTCCGTCGTCCTCCTCCGACGAAATCGCCAGCGCCAGGATTTCCTGCTCCGACAGCGAATCGAAGGAGCGGCGGCCAAAGCCGAAAACACGGGAAAGCATGAGAAATCACCCTAGTTTAGAACGATTCTAAACTAGGGAATCGTTTGCCGAGGGTCAATCGCGAACGCCGCGGGACAGGCAGAATTCGTCGATCCAGCTTTCCGCTCGCACCCTTCATTATTGCCGAATGTTCACCTATATGGAACGCATTAGCCAAAAACGAAGGAAACACGGGATGACGGACAAGAAGCCCCCGCACGCATTCGATCCAAAGCCGGTTCTCGATCTCATCGCCAGCATCGAGGCCGACCTGGAGCGGCTCAAAGGCCTGGTCGAGCAGCAGGCCGAAAAATTCGACCCCGCCAATCCGCACAACAAGACGCTGGACGGCAAGCTGACCGAGGAAGGCGTCGAATGCTGCTACCGCATGTTCGACGACGGCAAGTCGCGCTACACGGTCGCCCAGCAGATGAAGATCTCTTTTGCTGCCGCCACGCATCGTTTCAACAGCTGGCGCAAGCTCGGCGGCAAGAAGCGGACGCGCGCGCTGCTGGGGTGAGCAGTGGCCGCCCTTCGCTTCGTCATCCTCGGGCTTGACCCGAGGATCATTCCGCGAGCGCTATCACGGAATGCAGAAGCGAGAGCGCGCTCTGGAGGACCCTGCGAAGAATGTCCGTTCTGCTTCGGCTGCCCGCATCGCGAAGGTGCCGACATGGATTCCCGCGTCGCTTCGCTCCTTGCTCCGCCTGAGACTGACGAAGGTGACGGCCGTCGACGCTATCATCGCCAATATTGTCTCCATCACATTTTTTCGTTGGCGCGCCGCGGCGTTTTCCGTGCAGCATATGTGCATCATTCTCACGAGGCCCACCATGACCGCCCTCCCCGGCATCTCCGACATCCACGCCGCTGCCGCCAGGCTTTCCGGGCTGATCGTCGAAACGCCGCTGATCGAATCGCCGGAGCTCAACAAGCGCTATGGCGGCCGCATCCTGTTCAAGCCGGAGACGCTGCAGCGCACCGGTTCCTTCAAGATCCGCGGCGCCTACAACAAATTGTCGTGCTTAAGCGAAGAAGAGCGCAGCCGCGGCGTCGTCGCCTTTTCGTCCGGCAATCACGCGCAGGGTGTCGCCGCTTCGGCCGCCATGTTCGGCGTCAGGGCGGTCATTGCCATGCCCGCGGACGCGCCGGCGCTCAAGGTCGGCAATGTGCGCAAGATGGGCGCTGAGGTGGTGCCTTTCGACCGCTTCAAGGACGACCGCATGACCATCGTTCGCCCCTATATCGAGAAGGGCATGGCGCTGGTGCCGCCTTTCGACGATCCGGCCATCATTGCCGGCCAGGGCACCATCGGGCTGGAGCTGGTGCGCCAAGCGAAGGCGCTGGGCGTCAGCCTGGACGCAGTTGTCGTGCCCTGCGGCGGCGGGGGTCTGTCGAGCGGCATTTCCGTCGCGGTGAAGGACGCCTCGGCACAGACGCAAGTCTGGGCGGTCGAGCCGGAGCATTTCGACGACACGCGCCGCTCGCTCGCCAAGGGTGACCGGGTCTCGAATGAGCCCGGCCACACCTCTATTTGCGATGCGATCCTGACCGCCGAGCCCGGTGCCATCACCTTTGAGATCAACCGCAAAAACCTCGCCGGCGCCATCGCCGTCTCGGACAAGGCCACGGCGCAAGCCATGCGCGACGCCATGGCGTACTTGAAGCTGGTGGTCGAGCCCGGCGGCTGCGTTGCGCTCGCGGCGCTCGCGTCCGGCGAGATCGATCTCGCCGGCAAATGCCTGGCGGTGGTGCTTTCCGGCGGCAATGTCGATTTCGGCACCTACGCGGAGATCATGGCGGCGGCGGCCTGATCGGTCAGTCGCCGCTCAATCCAGCGTCCGCCGGAACCGCACCAGCGCAACGCCGGCGAACAACGCCACGAACACCACCAGCCAGCCGATCTCGGTCGCCACAGCCGGCAGTTCCGCGCTCTTCAGCATGACGGCGCGGGTGATGCGCAAGAAATGCGTCAGCGGAAAGATCTCGCCAAGGATCTGCGCCCAGCCCGGCATGCCGCGATAGGGGAACATGAAGCCCGACAGCATGATCGAGGGCAGGAAGAAGAAG
This sequence comes from Mesorhizobium sp. M1A.F.Ca.IN.020.04.1.1, assembly GCF_003997315.1. Classification (NCBI taxonomy): domain Bacteria; kingdom Pseudomonadati; phylum Pseudomonadota; class Alphaproteobacteria; order Hyphomicrobiales; family Phyllobacteriaceae; genus Mesorhizobium; species Mesorhizobium sp. M1A.F.Ca.IN.020.04.1.1. Next base: position 21,613 of record NZ_RZSN01000024.1, on the reverse strand, counting down.
AAGGTGAGCTGCAGCGCCTGCATCTGCGTGCGCGCGATCGTCGAAATCGTGTAGCCAAGCAGCACCAGCGCCAGCACGAACACCAGCACCGCCGAGAGCAGGAGCGACAGCGATCCCATGAAGGGAATGGAAAACAGGAGCTTCGCCGCTGCCAGCACCACCACCACCTGCACCGCGCCGACCACCAAGTAAGGCAGCACCTTGCCCAGCATGATCTCGAGCGGGCTGGACGGCATGGCCAAAAGGTTTTCCATCGTGCCGCGCTCGGTCTCGCGCGTCAGCGCGATCGAGGTCATCATCACCATGGTCATCTGCAGGATGACGCCGAGCAGGCCGGGAACGATGTTGTATTGCGAGATGCCTTCCGGATTGTAGCGCCGGTGCACGACGACATCGAGCTGGCCGCGCGCCGCCTCCTTCGCCGCTTCCTGCATGCCTTGCGCTCTCAGCAGCGCTTGGCCGGCGACGGTGCTCAGCGTCGAGATGGCACCGCTCGCCACCGCCGGATCGGTGGCGTCCGCCTCGATCAGGATCTGCGGATTGTCGCCGCGCTCCACCCGTCGCGCGAAATCGGCCGGGATGGTGACGACGAAGGCGACATCGCCGCGCGACATCAGGAACTCGGCTTGCGACGCACTTTGCGCCACATGGTCGAAGCGATAGTAGCCGGTGGTCTGCAGCGCCGAGACCATCGCCCGCGTGTAGGGATCGCTGCTGGTCGCGACGAGTGCTGCCGGCAGGCTCCTCGGGTCGTTGTTGATGGCATAGCCGAACAGCACCAGCTGTATCAGCGGCACGCCCAGCATCATGGCGAAGGTGATGCGGTCGCGCCGCATCTGGATGAATTCCTTGATCAGCAGCGCGCCGAGTCTCGAGAAGGAAAAGATCGCTCTCACGCCATCTCTCATGCCATGTTGTCCTTCGAGCCGGACATGAACTGGATGAAGACATCTTCCAGGCTGGTCTCGCCCGGCGCCACCGTCACCCCTTTGTGCTCCTTCTCGACATCGGCGAGCGCCTTTTCGAGGGCTGCCTTGTCGGAGCCGACGACATGCAGCGTGGCGCCGAACGGCGCCACCTGGTCGACGCCCGGACGCCCCTGCAGCGCCTCGGCCACGCGGTCGAGCCGCGGTCCCTGCAGCACGAAGGTGGTAAGGCCGGCATTCCTCACCACCTCGTCCACGGTGCCGGTGGCCAGCATCTTGCCGTAGGAGATGTAGCTGATGCGGTGGCAGCGCTCGGCCTCGTCCATGTAATGGGTGGAGACCAGCACGGTGAGCCCGCCGCTGGCCAGGCGGTGGATCTCGTCCCAGAACTCGCGCCGTGCCTTCGGGTCGACGCCAGCCGTCGGCTCGTCGAGCAGCAGCAGCTTCGGCTTGTGCATGATGCAGGCAGCGAGTGCCAGCCGCTGCTTCCAGCCGCCGGAAAGCGTGCCGGCGAGCTGGTTGCGGCGCGTCGTCAGGCCGAGTTCCTGCAGCGTTTGCGAGACATACTCCTTGACCGGCTTCAGCTGGTAGAGCCGCGCCACGAATTCGAGATTCTCGCCGATCGTCAGATCCTCGTAGAACGAGAATTTCTGCGTCATGTACCCGACTTCGCGTTTGATCTTGAGCGCGTCGGTAAGGATGTCGAAGCCGAGCACCGTGCCCTCGCCCGCATCCGGCGTCAAAAGCCCGCACATGATGCGGATGGTCGTCGTCTTGCCCGAGCCGTTCGGCCCGAGGAAACCGACGATCTCGCCCTCGGCGACCGCCATCGTGACATGGTCGACGACGGTCTTGTCGCCGAAGCGCTTGACCAACCCACGGACGTCGATGACGTTCATCTGTCAATATCCGCCAGGTCGACATCGACGATCTGGCCGGGCTGCAGCGGATGGGCATCGCCCTCCGGCCGCGCCTCGACGAGATAGACCAGCTTCTGCCGGTTCTCGAGCGAGTAGATCACCGGCGGGGTGAACTCGGGATCGGGCGACACATAGCTGACGCGTGCCTTCAAATCCGGCCCGCAGCCGTCGCAACGGACGCTGAGCAGGGTGCCGACCTTGACCGAGGAGAAGGCCGTCTCCGGCACATAGACGCTGAGTTTTACCGCGCCGTCGGGCAGCATCGAGATCACCGGCGCGGTCGGTCCGGCCGTATCGCCGGGATTGCGGATCACGTCGTCGATGCGGCCGGGCGAAGGCGCCGCCAGCACGCGCTTGGACAGGCGCCACTCGGCCTGCCCCAATTCCGATTGCGCCTGCTTGACCTGGTTCTCGGCAGCTCTGATCGTTTCGGCCCGCGCCGGCAGGCCGCCGACGGCAAGGTTCGCCTCCGCCTGGCCGACCTGCGCGTTGGCGGTCTCCAGCGAAGCCGAGGCCGTGTCGTAATCGGCCTGGGTGCCGGTGCCGCGCTTGTAGAGATCGCTGGCGCGGTCATATTTGCGTTTGGCGTCGGCAGCCTGCGCCTTCGCCATGTCCACCTGCGCCTTGAGCACGGCGATCTCTTCCGGCCGCTTGCCCACCTTGAGGTCGGCAAGCTGCGCCTGCGCTTGGGCGAGCGCGGCCTGGGCTTGCGCCACGGCGATCTTGGCATCGGCGCTTTCCAGCGTCACCACCGGCGCGCCCGACTCGACACGATCGCCGCGCTTGACCGTCACGGTCTCGACCTGCGCGACTTCGATCGGCGCCAGCAGCACATATTCGCCTTCGACATAGCCGACGGCAAGCGGGGCGGCCGGCGCGCAGGCGCCGAACAGCTGGGCCGCGAGCGGCAGCGAACAGAGTAAGCTCATGATTTGACCTTCCTGCCGGCGGCTGCGTCGCGCGCCGCCAGCATTGCCCTGAGGTTGTCGGTCGCGACCGCCACGACCTTGGCGGCCTCCTTGTCGCCGATCTCGCGCCAGCCCATCCTGCGCATCACCGCCTCGCGTCCGATGCGGAAATAGATGACCTGCCCGATGATGGTGAACACGGTGAGCCTGGTGGCCTCGCTCTCGGCCGGTTCGCCGGTCGCCTGCTCCCAGATCTGGCACAGCCGGCGATGCGTCGGTTCGAACACGCCGGCATAAATGCGGTCGAGCGCCGCCGTCGGGTGCGAGAGCTCGCGCAGTACGAATTGTACGATCTCGCCGGCCTGGGGACTTGCCACGACAAAGCCGACCATCCGCGCCAGCGCGGCAAAGAGCTGCGCCCGGGCGGCTTCCGGGCTCGAAGGGGCCGCCGGCTGGGGTGCGCCGAGCGCCTGGCCGGCGATCCCCTGGATGGTCTCGACGATGAAGTCGGCGGCGGCGGCGCGCAGCCCCTCCTTGCCGCCGAAATGATAGGCGATCGAGCCGATATTGGCCTTGGCCTCGGCCGCGATCTCGCGCGTCGAGGTGCCGTCGAAGCCCTGCCGGCCGAACAGCTTCAGCGCGGCCTGCACCAGCGCCGCGCGCGTTTGATCGGCGGGAGAGGCTTCGCGTTGCGGCCCTTTGGCGTTCGTTTGTTTGCTCATTGCACCAATTTAATCAATCGATTGATTAAAGTCAAATTGAATTCCAACGCGGCTTGCCATCTTCCTGCGGGCGGGCTTTAGTGCGCGGCCATGGGCAAGGAAGTCGAGCGCAAGTTCCTGGTCGCTGATCCCGCCTGGCGCAGCCTGGTCGAGGCGCATATCCGCATTCGTCAGTTCTACGTCGCCGCGCAGCCTGGACGCACGGTTCGCGTACGCATCAGCGACGGAGGCTCCGCCGCGCTGACGCTGAAGTTCGGCAACAAGGCGCGCGAGCGCGACGAATTCGAATATCCGATCCCGCTCGCCGAGGCCGAGGAATTGATGGCCTTCGCGATCGGGCGTGTCATCGAGAAGACACGTCACCATGTTAGGCACCGCGGCTTTCTCTATGAAGTCGATGTGTTCGGCGGAGTGCTCTCGGGGCTGGTGGTCGCGGAGTTGGAGACGCCGGAGGACGTGCCTGACGAAATGCTGCCCGACTGGCTCGGCCGCGAGGTCACCGGTGAGTCGAGGTTTTACAACGCGTCGCTGGCCCTCGGCGGGATTCCGGAGATAGCCGCATGAGCTTTCGCATCGATCCGCGCTTGCCGCTGACCGGCGAGGTCAGGCGCATATTGGCTGACGAGATCGGCAAGGCGCTTGGCCAACTCGAGACGGCGCGCGACAAGCCGGAGCAGGGACTGCACAAGTGCCGTAAGCGGCTTAAGGGCGTGCGCGCCTTGTTGCGCCTGGTTCGTTCCGGAGACGAACCGTTCTGCCAGACCGAGAACGAATGCTACAAGCAGGTGTCGGCGCTGCTTGCCGGCCCGCGCGAGGCGACCGCTCTCATCGAGACCATCGACCGTCTGGGCTCCGCTTTTCCGGATGAAACCGCGGCCGGTGAGCTCGGTCCCGTCCGCGAGCGGCTGGTGCTGCGCCAGCACGAGCTCCATGCCGGCCCCGGTCTCGACGCTGCCATAAACGCCGCGGTCGCTGCCTGCCGGGAAGGTCTGGAGCGTATCGACAGGCTGTCGCTCCCCGATCAGCCCGAGCAGGCGGCCGACATACTGGCCGAAGGCGCCCGCGCCGCCTTGCGGCGGGCGAAAAAGGCGCTGGATAAGGCGAGCTCGCGCGGCGAGGCCGATGACTTTCACGACCTGCGCAAGGCGTGCAAGACGCATTCGATGCATCTGTCGCTGCTCGGCCGCCTGTGGCCGGCGCCGATCAAGGCGCGCCGCAAGGCGGTTGACAAGCTTGGCGAACGGCTGGGCGAGCTGCATGACGTCTTCGTCATGCGCGCGCTGCTCGTCGCCGCTGGCGAGCCGCTCGGTCCGCCCGAAGACACCAAGCTTCTGCGCAAGCTGCTGAAGCGTGCGGAAAAAAGCCTCAGCAAGGCCTGTCTTGCCGATGCCGCCGAATTGTTCGGCGACAGCCCCAAGCGCTCGGCCAGAAAGCTCGCGCGCAAGGCTCGCGACGACCTCGCGCCGCCGCATGAGGAAGCCGGCCGGGTCGCGGCCTGACGCCTACGCCGGCAGCGGCCGCCTTGCTTTCGCCCCGGCATCCGTCCGAGCGCCGGCATCGCGCGGATGCGGTCCGATCGGCATGATCGCCGGAAACGGCGTCGCGCCGAAGGCGAAGGTCCATTTGTAGCCGATGAGCTGCTCTTCCGGCGTGGTGTGCTGGTCGTGATGGGCAAGCAGCCTGGCGCGCTCCGCCAGCTCCTCCGCCTCGCGCCGCACCATCTCCGCCGTTTCCGGCCGCATGCGCCGCGAGAAGCTGACGAAGGTCGCTTCGCGTTCCAGATGGGTTATCGCCCAGCCGACAAAATTCTTGTTGGTCGTCTCGAAATGCGGCCGCAGCGGCCCCTCGAAATCCCACTGGATCGGTGTCTCGACCAGCAATCTTGCCGACAGGCCGCGCCCGAGCGCCACCAGCCCAAGCTCTTCCAGGTCGCGCAGGTAGAGGAACATAGATGCTTCGCTGAGACCCTGTGAGCGCATGATGCCTTCTGGCGTGAATTTTTCGGACAGCATGATGAAGACGAAGAGCAGCGCCGGCCGCGCGGCGAGCTTCCGCTCGATCTCCGGCGCGACGTGGTTGGCCGGTCCCGGTCCCCGGTTCATCGAGCCCAGCACATTCTCCAGTTCCACGTCCGCAGCGGCGCAGATTTGTATCAGCCGATCGAGCTTGCAGTTGCGCTCATGGAAGATGCGCTTCACTGTCGGCTCGGAAACGCCCATGCGCTCGGCCAGCGCCTGGTAGGTCAGGCCCTTGGCCTTCAATGTCCGTTTCAGCGCCTCGAAGATCGGCCCGTTCATGGAATGCACCTCGTTTGCGCGAATTCGTATCGCTCCTCGATACTACGCTCGAACTGGCTTCCGGAAAAGTATCGAAAAACCTAGCTCTTGGCCGTCAACACAGGAGAGCATCATGAAAAACCTCATCGCTTCGACCTTTCTCGCCATCGCCGGCATCGCAACGGCTGCCACCGCCGAGGCCGGCGAGATCTGGCGCGCCGGCGGCTTCGAGCAGCCGGAATCGGCGCTGGTCGATGCCGCCAACAAGCGCATCGTCGTCTCCAACATCGTCGGCAATCCGGGCGAAGCTGATGGCAACGGCTATTTGTCGCTGCTGTCGCTGGACGGCAAGGTCATCAGCCGCCATTGGGTGGACGGCATGGACGCGCCCAAGGGCATGGCGATTGCCGGCGGCAAGCTCTACGCCGCCGACATCACCAAGGTGCGCGTCGTCGACCTCGCCAGCGGCAAGCTGGTCTCTACCATCGATGTGCCCGGCGCCGTCTTCCTCAACGATATGACCGCCGATGCCTCGGGCAAGGTCTATGTCACGGATATGCTCGCCGACACGATCTACCGTATCGACGGCGACAAACCGGAGCTGTTCATCAAGGATGCGCTGCTCGCCTCGCCCAATGGCGTCTTCGCCGATGGCGACCGGCTGATCGTCGCGTCCTGGGGCAGGGGCATCAAGCCCGATTTCAGCACGGCGGCGCCGGGCGGCCTGCTGGCCGTCGACCTCGCCAGCAAGAAGGTGACGCCGCTGCCGGGCGCGCAAAACTTTGCCGACCTCGACGGCGTCATCGCCATCGGCGACACGATCTATGCCACCGCCTACATGACCGGCACGCTCTATCGCTACAAGGGCGGCGGCGCGCCGGAAGCGATCGCCACTTTCAAGCCGGGCAGCGCCGATATCGGCACCGACGGCAACTCGACCATCTATGTTCCGCTGATGAACGAAGGCGCGGTCGCGGCGCTGAAGCTCGACTGAGGACGATTGCGGCGGGAACGAGGTCGATCGGGGCTGGACCGCCATATCGACGGGGCTGCCATCTGGTTCAGCCGCTCGCTCCGGGATATCCGGCAGCAACCGTCACATGGGCCAAGCCGTGAAGACATCCAGCCTGACCGGCGCCGCCGTGTCGCCAATGATCCCGGTGCTCGTATGCGCACTGGCGATCTTCCTTTTGTCCGGGATGGACGCGGCGATGAAGTCCCTGGTCATCGCGGTCGGTGTGTACAACACCGTGCTGTGGCGCAGCCTGGTCTCGACCTTGATCGCGGGCGCCGCCTGGTCGGCGGGGCCGCGCTCGAAGCCGGCTCTTCCGGTGCTGGGGCTGCATGCGCTGCGCGCCGCGGTCGTCGGCATCGTCCTGGTTTCGTTCTTTTGGGGTCTCGCCAGATTGCCGCTCGCCGAGGCGATCGGGCTCAGCTTTGTCGCGCCCCTGTTTGCGCTTTTTCTCGCAGCCTTGTTGCTGGGCGAGAGAATCCGGCGCCAGGCGGTGTGGGCGTCGCTGGCCGGCATCGCCGGCGTCGCGATCATTCTGGCCGGCCAGTTCGGGCAGGCCGGCCACTCGCAGGATGCGCTCCTGGGCACGGCCGCGGTGCTCGTATCGACTGTGTTCTATGGCTACAATCTGATCCTCGCGCGGCGGCAGGCGCTGTTGGCCAAGCCGGTCGAGATCATGCTGTTCCAGAACCTCTGCATCGCGGTCATCCTTGGTCTCGCCGCGCCGTGGCTCGCCGTCGCGCTGCCGAGTGACCTGTGGCTTCACCTGGTCGGGGTGGCGATGCTGTCGCTTGCCGGCCAATTCCTGATGAGTTGGGCCTACGCCCGCGCCGAAGCGCAATATCTCATCCCGACGGAATACTCGGCCTTCATCTGGGCGATCGCGCTCGGCTGGTTCTTCTTCGGCGAGGAGGTGGCCTGGACCACGCTGACCGGGGCTTGCCTGATCGTCGCCGGCTGCCTGATCGCGGCGCGCGCCAACCCGAAACTTGCCGAGCCGATCGAAGCGGCAGTTTGAGAGAACATGTCGCTCTACGCGGACTGCGATTGTGCTTTCAGCTGCGCCCGCGCGTCGCGAATCGAGGCGGCATAGGTGACCAGCGGCCGCTTGAGGCCGTGGTTGATCAGCATGCGCCTTGTCTGCGGCGCGGCACCCGCGATGATGAAGCGCACGCCGGCGCTTCCGGCCTTGTGCGCGGCGCCCTCGAGGACGTTTGCCGCCGTCGAGTCGAGGAACGGCACCGCCGAGCAATCGAGGATGAAATTCTTGCGCTGGTCTGCGATGCGGTCGAGCACGGCGCCGACGGTCGAGGCGGCACCGAAGAAGAAGGCCCCGGAGATTCGATAGATGACGGTATCGGCGTCGGCCGCCTGGCTTGAATCATAAGTGGCGGCGCGATCGGCGACGTCCTCCGGCACCAGCGGCAGATCGGCCTCGACGGCGATGGACTTGGCCATGCGATCGATGAACAGGATCGACCCGAGCGCGAAGCCGACGACGATGCCTTCCGTCAGATCGCGGAAGATGACGATCAGGAACGTCGCCATCAGCACCAGCGCGTCGCCACGCGAGGCTCTGAGCAGCGTGAGGAAAGCCTGCTTCTCGAACATGTTCCAGCACACGACGGCGAGTACGCCGGCCAATGCGGCGAGCGGGATGTAGCTGGCCAAGGGCGCCGCCGCCATCATCAGGACAAGCAGGATCGCCGAATGCAGCATGCCGGAGACGGGGCCATGCGCGCCGGCCCTCACGTTGGTGGCCGTGCGAGCGATCGTGCCGGTGGCACATATGCCGCCGAACAAGGCTGACGCGATGTTGGCGAAGCCTTGCGCCACCAGTTCGCAATTGGAGCGGTGCCGCCTTCCGCTCATGCCGTCTGCGACCACGGCCGAGAGCAGCGACTCGATCGCTCCGAGCAGCGCGAAGGCGATCGCGTCCGGCAGCACGTGGATCATCCTCTCCAAGCTGACCGGCGGCAGGGCTGGCCATTGCAGGTTCCGCGGGATGCCGCCATACCTCGTGCCGATCGTTTCCGCAGGCAGGGCGAACAGCGCCACGACCAGCGAGGCGACGCCGATGGCGATCAGCATCGCGGGCCATCTCGGCTGCCAGCGCCGCAAAAAGACAATGGTTAGGACAGTCAGCATCGCCACGAAGGTCGCGGCCGGACTGATCGTGCCGATCGCCTCGCCGATCACGGTCAGCTTCGGCACCAGCGGCCCGGGCTCCTTGCCGCCGAGTTTCAGCCCGAGCAGTTCGACGATCTGCCCGGAGAAGATGATGACCGCGATCCCGGCGGTAAAGCCGACGGTCACGGGATAGGGAATGAACTTGATGTAGGTGCCAAGCCTGAGGTAGCCGATGGCGAGCAGGAAGACGCCCGCCATCATCGTTGCGAGCAGCAGCCCGTCGACGCCGACGCGCGCCACCGTCGCCGCTACCAGCACGATGAAGGCGCCGGCCGGACCGCCGACCTGGAAGCGGCTGCCGCCAAGCGCGGAGATGATGAAGCCGCCAACGATCGAGGTGTAGAGGCCTCGCTCCGGCGTCACGCCGGACGCGATGGCGATCGCCATGCACAACGGCAGCGCCACGATGGCCACCGTCAACCCCGCGACGGCGTCAGCCCTGAAATGCGCCAGCGTGTAGCCTTCGCGCAGCACCGTGACCAGCTTGGGCGTGAACAGCTCGGCAAAGGACGGCCGCGCCTGGGGGTGGATTGACCGCCGGACCTGATCCATGGACTGCCTTCCGCTCCGTAAGGGCGCCGGGATCGTCGGCAGGGCTGTCGGCGGTCGCCGTCGCGACTTTCTTGTGCGGCTCAGCCTTGGGAGTTCTGCGGCGTGGCAGGCTTGAGACGCACGCCCCTGCCGCCGCGCTCGCTGGCCTGGTTCTCGCCGATCAGCTCCACCCCGGCCTCGTCGAGTCCCTGGATGACCTTCATCAGCGTATCGACCACGCCTCTGACGACACCTTCACTCGCTTCCATGCGTTGGATGGTCGGAAGCGAAACCCCGGCGCGCTCGGCGAGCGTTTTCTGGTCGATACCGGCCAACGCCCTCGCGGCGCGCATCTGCGCGGCAGTGATCATCGGCCAGAACCCCTGTCTGAGTCTGCAGTATCAATGGATAATCCAAAGATCATGATGTTTCAAGCATCATAACAAACAGTTGAAACATGAGTACTCATTCGCTGTCCGCCACCACTTTGCGCCGCTGCAGCAGGCGCGCTGCAAGCCAGCACAACATGGCCCAGGCAAAGCCGGCGCACCAGCCGGCAAGCACGTCGGACGGCCAATGCACGCCGAGATAGACGCGGCTGGTTCCGACCAGCACCGTGGTGAGCACGGCGAGGCCGAGCACGAAGATCTTCGTCCTGCGGTTCGGTAGGAAACGCGCGGCGAGCGAGCCCAGCGTGAGATAGGTCACCGCCGACAGCATCGCATGGCCGCTCGGAAAGGAGAGCGAGGTCTCGTTGACGAGATGCGAGACGAGATCGGGGCGGGGCCGGTCGACCTCGAACTTGAGCAGGCTGGACGCCGCCTGACCGCCCGCCACCGAAACGAACACGAACAGTGCGGTCGCCGGTCGGCGCATCAGCAGAAAATAGACGATCACCGCAGTCGTGATCAGCACCAGCACGCTGGTGCTGCCGAGCGCGGTGATATCGCGCACCGCGCCTTGCAGCCAAAGCGGACCGATCGGGCTGTCCGGCTGCCCGGCATGGCGGAAGGCGAGCAGGATTTCCGTGTCCAACGCATGCGGAGTCATGGCGCGCGCCACGCCCATGAGTTCCACCAGGCCCCATAGCCCGCAGGCGATGGCCAGCCCGGCCGCAAGCACCGGGAATTCTATTCTGTTGAGCAGCGCCTTGGCGGTCGATTTCATGCCGGGCCTGCTCCAATTACAGCCGCTGCATATAGGGTCCGAGCGTGATCAGCGCGACGGCCGCGATCGCCAGCACGACGCCTGTCGCTTGGAAAGTGTTGAGGCGCTCTCCAAAGAAGACCAGCGCCACGATATTGACTGAGACCAGCTGGATCACTGCCGACAGGCTGAACGACACCGACATGCCGAATTCGCGGATCAGCCTGAGCATGATCAGATTGCCGGCGGAATAGAGCGCCAGCGTCAGCACGATCTTGCCGAGACTCGGCGCCAATCCCCATTGTTTGGCCGCCATCGCGGCCAGCAGGAAAATCACAGTCGAAACGCCAAGCTGCGCCAGTCCCCAGAGACTCACGTTCATCCCTCCCGAAGCGGCCTTCGCCGCGCCGCTCGCCGCTTTTGTTTCCGAAGCGCGCGAAGCCGTCAAGCTGATGGCGTCGGGCAAGCTACGGTGCGACGGGATCGAAGGCGGAATCTCGCAAGGCAAGCCCCGCAGCCATGGTTGGCGTCCTTGCGCCGAGCGCGCTCGGGAGCCTGCTCGCCGTGTGTTGTGGGCCTCGTGTGGCGCCAATGCGTGGGCGAACAGTCATCAGCCGGCAAATTGGCATTGCTCAATGGGGCTGATGTCACGAAAATGTGATCGGGCGCCTATAGGGATCGACCGGTTACACGTTCCAGCCACCTCAAGAGCCAGAGGACAGCCCATGACCCAACCTGAGATTCGCTTCCGTACCAGCCAGCTTGAGGAGAATGACGGCCCGCCCGTCAATCCTACCGACAACCGCACGATGGGCGAGATCATCGCCGCGCGCTTCTCGCGCCGCGACTTCCTCAGGGGTTCGCTGGCTGTCTCGGCCATCGCCGCCACCGTGAGCCCGCTGGCGCTCGTCGCGGCAGACGAGGCGCGCGCCGCCGAGGTCTCGGCCTTCAAATTCGACGAGCTCGAGGCCGGCATCGACGACAAGCACCACGTCGCGCCGGGCTACGATGCCGACGTGCTCTTGCGCTGGGGCGACCCGCTCTTTACCGATTCGCCGGAATTCGACCCGGCAAAACAAACGGCCGGAGCCCAGGCAAGACAGTTCGGCTACAACAACGACTATATCGGTTATATCCCGATCGAGGGCTCGGACGAGCATGGCCTGCTGGTCGTCAACCACGAATACACCAACCCGCATCTGATGTTCCCCGGCATCGTCAAGATCGTCGACAAGGACGGCAAGAAGGCCGCCGAGGTGGCGCCGCTCAGCAAGGAGCAGGTCGATGTCGAAATGGCGGCGCACGGCGGCAGCATCGTCGAGATCCGCAAGGAGGGCGGCAAATGGCAGGTGGTGCGTGACGGCAAGCTCAACCGCCGCATCATGTCCACCACCGAAATGGCGCTGTCCGGTCCGGTAGCCGGCCATGATCGCGTCAAGACCAATGCCGACCCGTCTGGCACCAAGGTCTTCGGCACCCTCAACAACTGTGCCGGCGGCGTCACGCCCTGGGGCACCTATGTGATGGCCGAGGAGAACATCCACGGCTATTTCTCGGGCGAGTTGCCGGAAGGCCACAAGGAGGCCGCCAACTACAAGCGCCTCGGCATTCCGGAGGGCGCCTATGAATGGGGCGCGCATTACGATCGCTTCAACCTCGCGAAGGAACCGAACGAGCCCAACCGCTTCGGCTGGGTCGTCGAGGTCGACGTCAACGACCCGAATTCGGTGCCGAGGAAGCGAACCGCCATGGGTCGCTTCAAGCATGAGGGCGCCGAATCGATCGTCACCAAGGATGGCCGCGTCGCCTTCTATCTCGGCGACGACGAACGCTTCGACTATGTCTACAAATTCGTCACCAAAGGTACGTTCAATCCGAACGACCGCGCCGCCAACATGAACCTGCTCGACGAGGGCACGCTGCATGTTGCCAAATTCGCCGAGGACGGCTCGGTCGAATGGATGCCGATCGTGTTCGGCGAAGGTCCGCTGACGGCGGAAAACGGTTTCGCCAGCCAGGCCGACGTTCTGATCGAGACGCGTCGCGCCGCCGACCTGCTCGGCGCCACCAAGATGGATCGGCCGGAAGACATTCAGCCCAATGCCGGCAACGGCAAGGTCTATGTCATGCTGACCAACAATTTTAAGCGCAAGGCCGACCAGGTCGACGCCGCCAATCCGCGCGCGGCGAACGCCTTCGGCCACATCATCGAGATCGTCGAGGACGGCGGCGACTGCGCCGCCACCAAGGGCAAGTGGGACGTGCTGCTGAAGTGCGGCGATCCTTCGGTGGCCGATGTCGGCGCCACCTTCTCGACTGCCACCACCGCCAATGGCTGGTTCGGCATGCCGGACAATTGTGCCGTCGACTCGGCCGGCCGCCTGTGGGTCGCGACCGACGGTCAGGGCCCGAAGGCCACCGGCCGTACCGACGGCCTGTGGGCGGTCGACACCGAGGGCGCGGCGCGGGCGACCTCAAAGCTGTTCTTCCGCGTGCCGATCGGCGCCGAGATGTGCGGCCCGCTATTCGCGCCGGACGACCAGACCGCCTTCGTCGCCGTCCAGCATCCGGGCGATGGCGGCGAGGACTGGGAAGCTTTTGGCCGCCCCTCCTATTACGAGGATCCATCGACCCGGTGGCCGGACTTCAAGCCGGACATGCCGGTGCGTCCGGCGGTCGTTGCCATCACCAAGCAGGGCGGCGGCAAGATCGCGGTCTGATTGGCGACTCGCTTAAGCAGGGGAAGGGTTGCGGTGATCCGCGACCCTCCTCACCTTGCGATTACTCCACGCCTCGGACCACGGCCATGTTCAGGGTGGTTCTCAACCGGAAGCCGATAGCCTCGTAGAGGCCGATGGCCGGAGCATTGCTGTCATAGGCGTGCAGGTATGGAACCTCGCCCCGCGCCATGATCCGGTTCGCCACGAACAGCGACAGCAGCCTGGCAAGGCCGCCGCCGCGGAAATCCGGATGCGTGCACACGCCGCTGAGCTCGGAGTAGCCGGGCTGCTTCATGCGCTCGCCGGCCATCGCCGCGAGCCTGCCGTCTATCTTCACGCCCCAGAACTCGCCGAGGCTCAAGGCTTCGAGCGTGAACGGGCCGGGCTTGGTGAGCGATGCCAGAGCGAGCATCTCGGCCGCATCGTCCGGCGTCAGTCGCTGTACGCGCTCGTCGGAGACCGCCTCAAGCCGCTGCTCGGCAACCATCTGCACCAGGGACGCGGTCGAAACCGCGGCAAGTTCCGAAGGCAGAGCGATCGGGTCCGTCTGAACCAGGATGGCGCTTTCAAGCGGCGGGAGCAGCTTGCCCAGAGATTGTAGGCTTTCCGCATCGTCCGCGGCTGTGGCGGCGAAGGGAACGATCGAAGGCCGGTACCGCCGGGCGAGGGTATCGCCTTCCGCAAAGGCCTGGTGGCGCGTCGCCAACGCGCTCCAGATCGGACGGTCGAGAACATGTTTCATTGTGCGACGGCCTTGGGCGCGACTGCCTTGGCCTTGTCCGCCCGGCGGTCGAGCGGGGTCGCGGCCAATCGATCCTCGATGGCGGCGAGCTGGCCAAGCAGCGGCCCGGAGAGGTCCGCGCACAATTCCGCGACCGCGCCCTCGATGCGCGGCCAGACGTCGTGCTTCGCGGCATCGACCAGCCGCTGGCCGTCCGCGGAGAGGGAAACGATCCGGCGCCGCTGGTCGTCATCCGATTGTGCGACCTCGACCAGGCCGAGCTCGGTGAGCAGCGACACGGCCCGCGTCACGCCCGGCTGCGCGATGCCGAGCGACTGCGCCAGTTCGCCGACCGGCAGCGGCCCCAGCCTGTCGAGCGCGGCGAGCAGCGGATACTGACTCGACTGGATCCGCACATCCAGGCGATCGAGCACGCGCTGCGTGTCGGCCTGCAACTGCTCGCCAATGCGCTTCAGCCTGCTGCCGAGGCAGAGAAAGCCGAGGGACCTCAGAACATCTTCCATCGTCGAACTGCCGGAACGAAAAGGATAACATGATATATAATCTTGCATGGAAATTGGCAATATGGTTTCACGATGCAGCCGGAGCGCCGGCTTTGGCCGGTAGACATTCCCTCTTCATTCGCCGCCGATAGCATCCTATATGGCGCTGGCGCGACATGACCGATCCGTCGCGCCAAGGCGACTGATTCGAGGCCCGTGGGCTCCGGGTCTTTCTTCATCGGCATGCGGACGCTTGATGCCATCCCTGCGCATCCATATCGACAGGTTTCTTGACGGCGCGGCGCCCAAGGTGCCGCGGCGCGAGCTGACGCATCTCGAGCGCCTGGAGCTGGTGCGGCGCCATGGCGACTTCTCGCTCGCCTATTCCACCGCCGTGCAGCAGAAGCTGTCCTACTTCAGCGAAGGCGATGGCTACATCGCATTCGGCACCAAGATGAAGCACCATTTCGCGCTGGGCGATCCGGTCGTCGATCCGCCGGACCGGCCGGGCTACATCAAGCGCTTCGTCGAGGCCGCCGGCGGCCCCTGGTTCGTTCAGATAAGCGCCGCCACGGCAAAGGTGCTGGCCGGGTTCGGCTATCAGATCAATCGGCTGGGCGTCGACACAAGGCTGCAGCTGCCGGCGCATGATTTCTCCGGCAAGCGCAACGAGACCGTGCGCTATTCGGAGCGCTGGCTGGCGAAGAAGGGCTTCACCTTCGCCGAGGACAGGGCCAACATGCTGCTCGACGAGGTTTCCCGGCTGTCCGAGAATTGGCGCGGCGAGCGCATCGTCAAACGCTGGGAGATGGGCTTCCTCAACCGCCCTTTCGCCGACCATCTCGGCGCCGACATGCGCCGCTTCGTCCTTCACGGCCCGCAGGGTGAGCTCGTCGCCATCCTCGATTTCGATCCGCTGTTCAGCAATGGCGAGGTCATCGGCTATACCACCGCCTTCAAGCGCAAGCAGGTCGACGCCACGCCGCATGCCGAGATCGGCCTGACCAAATTCGCCGTCGATCGCTTTCGCGAGGAGGGCGTTTCGGTGGTCACGCTTGGCCTGTCGCCGCTGCTCGACGTCGAGCCGAGCGGCTTTGCCGAATCGAGCTTCTGGCGCAGCACCTTCCGGCGCGCCTACGAGTCGCCCTGGGTCAACCGCTCGCGCTTCAACCTGCAGGGCCAGGCCGCCTTCAAGCGCCGCTTCCACGGGCTGGAGGAGCCGACCTACATTGCCTTCCGCAAGGGAACGCTGATGGAGATGCTTGGACTGCTGCGGCTGATCAAGGCGATTTGAAGCAAGCCCTGTTCGTCAATTCCTCAGCCGATACCCGGTCCTGAAAATCCACGCCACGATTGCGATGCAGGCGGCCAGGAACACCAGCGTCATGCCGAGGCTGACGCCGACCGAGACGTCCGCTTTGCCGTAGAAACTCCAGCGGAACCCGCTGATCAGGTAGACGACCGGGTTGAACAGCGTGATCGTCTTCCAGATGCCGGGCAGCATATGGATCGAGTAGAAGCTGCCGCCAAGGAAGGTGAGCGGCGTGACGATCAGCAGCGGCACCAGCTGCAGCTGCTCGAAGGTCTTGGCCCAGATGCCGATGATGAAGCCGAACAGGCTGAAGGTCACCGCCGTCAGCACCAGGAAGGCGATCATCCAGAACGGGTGCTCGATCCTGAGCGGCACGAACAGCGCCGCGGTCGCCAAGATGATCAGCCCGAGCATGATCGATTTGGTCGCCGCGCCCCCGACATAGGCGATGATGATCTCGAGATAGGAGACCGGCGCCGACAAGAGCTCGTAGATCGAGCCGACGAATTTCGGGAAATAGATCGCGAACGACGCGTTCGAGATCGACTGCGTCAAAAGCGAAAGCATCATCAGCCCCGGCACGATGAAAGCGCCGTAGCTGATGCCGTCGATCTCGGTGATGCGCGAGCCGATCGCCGAGCCGAAGACGACGAAATAGAGCGATGTCGAGATCACCGGCGAGACGATGCTCTGCAGCACCGTGCGGAACGCACGCGCCATCTCCATCCGGTAGATCGCCCACACTGCACGAAGGTTCATGGCCGCGTGGCGGTTCATGGCTCTTGCCTCAGCAGATTGACGAAGATCTCTTCGAGCGTGCTGTTCTTGGTGTCGAGGTCGTGAAACTGAATGCCTGCGGCCTCGAGATCGCGGATCAGCGAGGCGACGCCCGGCCGGTCGCTCTGGCTGTCATAGGTGTAGGTGAGTTCGTTGCCGTCCGCCGACAGCTCCAGCGCATAGCGCGACAGGCCCTCGGGCAACGCGTCGAGCGGCGCGCGCAGCTCCAGCGTCATCTGCTTGCGGCCGAGCTTGCGCATCAACTCGGCCTTGCCTTCGACCAGGATGATCTCGCCGCGGTTGATGACGCCGACGCGGTCGGCCATGGCTTCGGCCTCCTCGATGTAATGCGTCGTCAGAATGATGGTGACGCCGTCCTCGCGCAGCCGCCTGACCATCGCCCACATGTCCTGGCGCAGCTCGACGTCGACGCCCGCCGTCGGCTCGTCGAGAAACAGCACGCGCGGTTCGTGCGACAGCGCCTTGGCAATCATCAGCCGGCGCTTCATGCCACCCGAAAGCGTAATGGCCTTGGCGTCCTTCTTGTCCCAAAGCGAGAGATCGCGCAGCACCTTCTCGACGAAAGCCTTGTCGGGCGCCTTGCCGAACAGGCCGCGGCTGTAGTTCACCGTCGCCCAGACCGTCTCGAAGGCGTCTATGGTGAGCTCCTGCGGCACCAGCCCGATCAGGCTGCGCGCCGCGCGGTAGTCCCTGCCGATATCATGACCATCGACGGTGACGCTGCCCGACGAGCGGTTGACGATGCCGCAGACGATCGAGATCAGCGTCGTCTTGCCGGCGCCGTTCGGCCCGAGCAGGGCGAAGATCTCGCCGCGCTCGATGTCGAGGTTGATTTCCTTCAGCGCCTTGAAACCGGTGGCATAGGTTTTCGTGACGCCGGAGATGGAGATGATGGGTGACATGCTGAAATATGGCCGGCTGGAAAACGTGACCTGATATAGGTCGGATGTCGTTTTATGCAAATCGGCAATCGACCGTGCTCCTGACAGTTCTCGACAGTCGCCGCCGCTCGCGGCCTCCCACGGCGCCGGCAAGCTGTCACGCGATGCGTGTGTCCATGACCGCCCGGCGCTGCGACAACGCGCCTCGCGTGACGCCGCGCCGCTTTGACCGATGCGTGTTCGAAGCCTATCCTTCAAGCCTGAATTGCAGCCGGAGCCCAGCATGGACCCGCTCATCCTGTCGCGCATCCAGTTCGGCGCGAATATCTCGTTCCATATTCTGTTTCCGGCGATCACCATTGCACTTGGCTGGGTGCTTCTCTTCTTCAAGCTCCGCTACAACGCGACCGGCGACTCGGCCTGGATGCGCGCGTATTTCACCTGGGTGAAGGTGTTCGCGCTGTCCTTCGCCATGGGCGTGGTTTCGGGCGTCACCATGAGCTTCCAGTTCGGCACCAACTGGCCGGGCTATATGGAAACGGTCGGCAACATCGCCGGCCCGCTGCTTGCCTATGAGGTGCTGACCGCCTTCTTTCTCGAGGCGGCCTTCCTCGGCATCATGCTGTTCGGCTTCCGCCGCGTCTCCAACCGCATCCACACGCTGGCGACCGTGCTGGTGGCGGGCGGCACCACGGTTTCCGCCTTCTGGATCATCGCGCTGAACTCCTGGATGCAGACGCCGGCCGGCTTCGAGATGATCGACGGCAAGGCGCATGCCCTCGACTGGTGGGCGGTCATCTTCAATCCGTCCATGCCCTACCGGCTGGTCCACATGCTGCTCGCCTCCGGGCTCACGGTCTCCTTCCTGATCGCCGGCTGCTCGGCGCTGCGCTACCTTTATGGCGACCGCTCAGAATCGATGTGGAAGGCGCTGCGCACCGGCGTCTTCGCCGCCGCCATCCTGATTCCGATCCAGATCTTTGCCGGCGACCAGCACGGCTTGAACACGCTCGAGCACCAGCCGCAGAAAATCGCCGCCATGGAGGCGAACTGGAACACCGGCGCCCACGTGCCGCTGGTGCTGTTCGCGCTGCCCGACGAGGCGGCCAAGGAAAACAGGTTCGAGCTCGCCATTCCCGACGGCGCCAGCCTCATCCTGCGCCACAGCACAAGCGGCGTCGTGCCCGGCCTCAACGACTATCCGGGCAACCACCCGCCGGTCTTCCCGGTGTTCTGGGGTTTCCGCGTCATGGTCGGCACCGGCATCCTGATGCTCATCGTCTCCTGGTCGGCAGCCTTCTTCCTCAAGCGTCGCCGCAACCTGCCTAAGCCGCTGGCCCTGATCATGGTGCCGATGGCGCTCTCCGGCTGGCTGGCGACGCTGGCCGGCTGGTACACGACCGAGATCGGCCGCCAGCCCTGGCTGGTCACCGGGATATTGAAGACAGCCGATGCCGTCGGCCCGGTCGCCGGCAGCCATGTCGCGCTGACCCTGGCCGTCTATCTCATCCTCTATGTGCTGCTCTTGATCGCCTATCTCGGCGTGCTGGTGCATCTCGCGCTGAAGGCGGCCAAGGAAGGCGACACCTCGCCGTTGCCCGGCGTCATGAACGCCGCGATGTCGCAGCCGGCCGCCGGAGAGTGAACATGCAGGAGCAAGACAAGCGGTACGGTCGGTTCGATGCGGGCCTTTCTTCTGAGGTCGGCGCTGTCACTCACCTGACCGCCGGCACGGGTGCTTCAAACAGTATGGCCGTCTGTCGGACCAATCTCGGTTGGAGGAAAGAAAGATGACCTTCGACTGGCCCACCGCGCTTCCGCTGATCTTCGCCGGCCTGATGGGCCTCGCCATCCTGATCTACGTCATTCTCGACGGTTTCGATCTCGGCATCGGCATCCTGTTCGCAGGCGCCGAAGATGCCGAGCAGGACACGATGATCGCCGCGATCGGCCCATTCTGGGACGCCAACGAGACCTGGCTGGTGCTGGCGGTCGGCCTCTTGCTGGTCGCGTTCCCGATGGCGCACGGCACCATCCTCACCGCGCTCTATATCCCGGTGTTCCTGCTGCTGGTCGGCCTGATCCTGCGCGGCGTTGCCTTCGATTTCCGCGCCAAGGTGCCGGCCGGCAAGAAGCACCGCTGGAACCGGATCTTCTTTTTGGGCTCCACCATGGCCTCGCTGGCGCAGGGCTATATGCTCGGCGTCTATGTGCTCGGCCTCGATGTCGGCATTGGCGGCATGGCCTTCGGCGCGCTGGTCGCGCTCTGCCTGTCGGCGGCCTACGCCGCCATGGGCTCGGCCTGGCTGATCTACAAGACCGAGGGCGACCTGCAAGGAAAGGCGGTGCGCTGGCTGCGCGTCACGCTGGTGCTGACGGCGCTCGGCATGGTCGCGGTCTCTTTGGCCACGCCCTTCGCCAGCCCGCGCATCTTCGACAGATGGTTCCTCTGGCCGGAGATCCTCTATCTGTCGCCGCTGCCGATCGTATCGGCGCTCTTGTTCCTGTGGCTGTGGCGGCAGACGTTTCATCTGCCCAAGCCCGACGACCGGCATGCGCTGCGGCCCTTCCTGACCCTGGCCGCCATCTTCGCGCTCGGCTTCGCCGGGCTCGCCTGGTCGTTCTATCCCTATGTCGTGCCCGACAGGCTGACGATCTGGCAGGCTGCCTCGGCGCCGGAGAGCCTGGCCTTCATCCTGGTCGGCACCGTCGTCGTGCTGCCGATCATTATTTTCTATTCGTTCTACGCCTATCGCGTGTTCGGCGGCAAGGCGACGGATCTGACCTACGATTGAGGAGAGGCGTTGGTGACGGCGTCTTTCTCCCCGTCACCATACGGGGAGAAATGCCCGGCAGGGCAATGAGGGGCAGCGCAAACCTGTCAAGCAAAGCGGCGGCCCGTTCCTGCAAATGCCGGCGCCGCCCCTCATCCGCCTGCCGGCACCTTCTCCCCGTATAGTGACGGGGAGAAGGCCTAAGATGGTCATCCTCAGCTCTTGCTACTTGCCAGCACCAGCACCGGCTTCTCGCTGTAGAGCGCGGGAAACAGCGCTTTCAAATTCTCGATCTTCGGCAGGTCGTTGTAGACGATATAGGGGTAGGTCGGGTTCAGCGTCAGGAAATCCTGATGGTAATCCTCGGCCGGATAAAAGGTCTTGCCGGTCTCCAGCGTCGTCACGATCGGCTTCGAAAACACCTTGGCCTTGTCGAGCTGGGCGATGTAGCTCTCGGCGATCTTCTTCTGCTCGTCGTTCTCGGCAAAGATCGTCGAGCGGTACTGCGTGCCCTGGTCCGGCCCCTGATAGTTGAGCTGCGTCGGATTGTGCGCGACCGAGAAATAGACCTGCAGCAACTGGCCATAGGTGACCTTCGACGGATCGTAGGTGATCTCGACCGATTCCGCATGGCCGGTGCGGCCGGTGCCGACGACCTCGTAGACGGCGTTCTCGGCGCTGCCGCCGGCGTAGCCGGAGACGGCCTTGCTGACGCCCTTGACGTGCTGGAACACGCCCTGCACGCCCCAAAAGCAGCCGCCGGCGAAGATCGCTTTCTCCGTGCCGCTGGCGGACTTTTCATCCAAAACCGGCGGCGGGATCACCACCGCGTCCTCGGCCGAACGCGCCGGCGTCTGCCAGAAGACGGCCGCGGCCGCCGTCAGCACCAGCGCTGCAAGCGGGGCCAGCGAGCGCCGCGCCGCCTTTTTTTCGATGCCGTTCATATCGGATCTCCTTGTTCGTTGTTCCATTATATACGATGCAAGCCGCCGCTGGTTTCTCACTTTGCCGTGCGGCGGCTTATGGCCGATGGCGATTGTTGCCAAGAGACCGGGGCCGCTGACTTATTGCGCCGGCGCCATCGCGTCGGCAGGCTTCATCGCATCCGTCGCGGGCTTCATCGCATCCGCGGGCTTCATGGCATCCGTGGCGGGTTTCATCGCCTGGGACGCCATCGCATCGGGCTTCATTTTATCCGCGGGCTTCATCGCGCCGGTCGGCATCATAGCATCGGTCGCCGGCTTCATGGCTTCGGTCGCCATCGCATTGGCTG